>JBBRZL010000001.1:0-60688 GCA_038236735.1 Holophagales bacterium
ACGTGGCGGATGCGGTCTGCCTGGCCACCGGCGGCTATGGCAACGTCTTCTACCTGTCCACCAATGCCAAGGGCTGCAACGCCACGGCCATCTGGCGCGCCTACAAGAAGGGGGCGGCCTTTGCCAACCCCTGCTACACGCAGATCCATCCCACCTGCATTCCCGTCACCGGAGACCACCAGAGCAAGCTCACGCTCATGTCCGAATCTCTCCGCAACGATGGCCGCATCTGGGTGCCGAAACGCAAGGAGGACTGCGGCAAGCCCGCCAGCCAGATCCCCGAGGAGGACCGCGACTACTACCTGGAGCGGAAGTACCCCTCCTACGGCAACCTGGCCCCCCGCGATATCTCCAGTCGCGCCGCCAAGCAGGCCTGCGACGAGGGCCGCGGCATCGGTGGCACCGGCCGGGGCGTCTACCTGGATTTCGAGGATTCCATCAAGCGCCTCGGCCAGCCGAAAATCGAGGAGCGTTACGGCAACCTCTTCGAAATGTATGAGCGCATCACCGACGAGAACCCCTACCAGACGCCCATGCGCATCTATCCGGCCTCGCACTACACCATGGGCGGCCTCTGGGTGGACTACAACCTCATGAGCACCATCCCCGGCCTCTTCGTGCTGGGCGAAGCCAACTTCTCCGATCATGGCGCCAACCGCCTGGGGGCCTCCGCCCTCATGCAGGGCTTGGCCGATGGCTACTTCGTGATCCCCTACACCATCGGCGGCTACCTGGCCTCCATCAAGCCCGGCAGTCGCATCAAGGTGGACGACCCGGCTGTCAAGGCCACCGAAGCGACCGTCGCTGAACAGATCAACCGCCTCTTCAGCATCCAGGGCAAGCAGACGCCAGACCACTTCCACCGGGAACTGGGCAAGGTCATGTGGGAATACTCCGGCATGGGCCGCAACGAGGCCGGCCTCAAGAAGGCCCTGGAACTGATTCCCCAGATCCGCGAAGAGTTCTGGAACAACCTGCGCATCCCCGGCACCGGCGACGAGGTCAACCAGTCCCTGGAGATGGCGGGCCGCGTCGCGGACTTCCTGGAACTGGGCGAGTTGCTCTGCCTCGACGCCCTGAACCGCCGGGAGTCCTGCGGCGCCCACTTCCGTGAGGAATGGCAGACGGGCGACGGGGAAGCCCTCCGCGACGACGAGAACTTCTGCCACGTCGCCGCCTGGGAATACACGGGTGAAGGGAATGCGCCGGTCCGCCACACCGAGCAGCTCTCCTTCGAAAGCCTCCACCTTGCCACCCGCAACTACAAGTGAGGAACTGAGCCATGTCCAAGCACCTCAATCTCACCCTCCATGTATGGCGGCAGAAGAACGCATCCTGCGACGGCAAGTTCGTCGAGTACCCCGCTGAGAACGTCAGCCCCGACATGTCCTTCCTGGAAATGCTGGACGTGGTCAACGAAGGCCTCATCCGCAAGGGCGAGGACCCCATCACCTTCGATCACGACTGCCGCGAAGGCATCTGCGGCACCTGCAGCATGGTGATCAACGGCCGTCCCCATGGTCCGAAGGAGCGCACCACCACCTGCCAATTGCACATGCGCAGCTTCAAGGACGGTGACAGCATCACCCTCGAGCCCTGGCGTGCCGAGGCCTTCCCCGTCATCCGCGACCTCATGGTGGACCGCAGCGCCTTCGACCGCATCATCGCGGCCGGCGGCTTCATCAGTGTGCCCACGGGTTCGCCCCAGGATGCCAACGCCCTGCCCGTCGCCAAGGAGAACGCCGAGCTCTCCATGGATGCCGCCGCCTGCATCGGTTGCGGCGCCTGCGTAGCCGCCTGCCCCAACGCCAGCGCCATGCTCTTCGTGTCGGCGAAGATCAGCCACCTGGGCCTGCTGCCCCAGGGCCAGCCCGAGCGCTATCACCGCGTCCGCGACATGATCGCCCAGATGGACGCTGAGGCTTTCGGCACCTGCACCAACCACGGCGAGTGCGAGATCGCCTGCCCCAAGGGCATCAAGATGGAGAACATCGCCCGCATGAATCGCGACTTCATCAAGGCCAGCCTCACCTACCGGCCCGCCGTCATTGGTGGCGGCGCGGGCTGAGGCCCGCTCACCTCAACAAAACGCCCGGCCATCGCCGGGCGTTTTGTGGCTGTACGGATGGCCCTCACACGGCTCAGGGCTCCCGGAGCTGCTTCCTCGCCAATTCCGCCAAGGCCCCGACCGTATTGAGCTTCGGCTCCTCAAGCACGGCCTCCAGCAGCTGCCGCTGCAGCTCGCCCAGCCAGGGGCCGCCCGGGCGTCCCGTCAGACGCATGAGCGCTGCCCCATCCAGGGCCAGATCCCGGATCGACAGCGGGGGCCCGGCCGCCGCCAGGGCCTCCAGGCGGCTCAGCATGGCCTGGTGTTCCCGTTCCCTGGCCTCGACCTCCAGCCCCTTGCCCCGGTGGTCGGCCAGCTGGAAGGCAGTCCAGCGCTGCAGCTCGAGGCCATCCTCGGCCAGCTTTCGGAGGAGGCGACGGCAGGCGGCATCGCTCCAGTCCGCAGTGGGATGGGCGCCGTGGTGGCGGATCAGGGCGAGCACGTCATCGCGCAAAACATGACTGGCCTTCAGCCGTTCCAGGATGCTCCTCGCCAGGCTCAACGAGCGGGCCTCGTGGCCATGGAAATGCGCCTCGCCATCCAGCCCGAGGGTGCGCGTGCCAGGCTTGCCCACGTCGTGCAGCAGGGCAGCCCAACGCAGGCCGGGCTCCGCCGGCGCGCTGCGCACCACCTCCAGGGTGTGCGTCCACACATCGTAGCGGTGGTGGTGGTTCTGCCCGCAGCCGAGCATCGGGCGCAATTCCGGCAGCCAGAGGTCCAGCAGGCCGCTGGCTGCCAGCAACGCCAGGCCCCGGTCGGGTTCAGCTCCGCGCAGCAGCTTGTCCAGTTCCGTGAAGACGCGCTCCACGGACACTTTGTGGGCGACTTCCAGGCACCTAGGGATCGCGGCCAAAGTCGCGGCCTCTACCTCGAAACCGAGCTGAGCCGCGAAGCGGCAGGCCCGCAGAGGGCGGAGGCCATCTTCGGCAAAGCGCCGGAGTGGATCGCCCACGGCCCGGATGAGCCGCGCGGCCAGATCCGCCCGCCCGCCGAAGGGATCCACCAGGGCGCCGCCGCCCACGGGCAGGGCCATGGCGTTGATGGTGAAGTCGCGGCGCGACAGGTCTTCCTCCAGGGTCACGCCCAGGCGCACAGACTCGGGACGCCGGCCATCCAGGTAGTCGCCATCGCTGCGGAAGGTGGTCACCTCCACGGGTCGGCCTTCGAGCAGCACTGTCACCGTGCCGTGCTGCAGCCCCGTGGGGATCACCTTCAGGCCCGCGGCGCGCGCCTTCGCCATCAGGGCCTCCGGCAACAGCCGGGTGGCCAGGTCCCAGTCGCTGTGGGGGCGCCCCAGAAGTTCATCCCGGACGGCACCGCCCACCACCACCAGTTCCGCGTCGAGACCCAGGGCCTCTTGGAGCTGAAGCAGCGGGGCCCAGGTCAATCCGTCTCCCCGGCAAGCCGTTGCAGGGCCTCACCCTCCACCCGGCAGGTGAGCCAGGGCCGCATGACCTTCGCCCCATGGGCTTCGTAGAACTCGATGGCCGGTGTGTTCCAGTCCAGCACCTGCCAGACGAAACGGCTCCAGCCCTCCTGCACCGCCAGGGCGGCCAGGTGCTGGAGCAGGGCCTTGCCGATGCCATGGCCCCGGTAGACCGGGCGCACGAAGAGATCCTCGAGGTAGATGCCGGGCTTGCCTTCCCAGGTGCTGAAATTCAGGAACCAGAGCGCGAAGCCCGCAGGCGCCCCGTGCCACTCGGCCATGGTCACCTTCACCAGCGGCTGGTCGGAGAAGGCGTGGCGCTGAATATCGGCCTCAGTGGCGACAGCGGCTTCTGGCTCCCGTTCGTACTCCGCGAGTTCGCGGATGTACTGCAGGATGAGGGCGGCATCGGCGGGGACGGCGGGACGGAGAGTGAGCATTGGAATATGCTAACCCGATGGACCAGGACACCGCCCTCCGCCTGCACGAGGCCATGCTGCTCACCCGCCTCACCGAGGAGCGGCTGGTGAAGCTCTTCCGCCAGGGGCAGACCCTCGGCAGCATCTACCGCAGTTTGGGCCAGGAGGCCACCGCCTGCGCCACCGCCATGGCCCTGGGGCCCGAGGACGTGATCGCCCCCCTGATCCGCAACCTGGGCTCCATGTTCGTGCGGGGCGTGAGGCCTGGGGAAGTCTTCCTCCAGTACCTGGGCCGGGCCACAGGCCCCACCGCCGGGCGGGAGCACAACAACCACTTCGGCTCTGTGGAACGGGGCATCATCGCCCCCACCTCCATGCTGGGGGCGCTCATCCCGGTGATGGCTGGGGTGGCCCTCTCCTTCCGCCAGAAGGGCGAGCGCCGCGTGGCCATGACCTGGATCGGCGACGGGGGCAGTTCCACCGGGGCCTTCTATGAAGGGCTCAACTTCGCCGTGGTCCAGAAACTCCCGCTGATCGTCGTGGGCGAAGCCAACGGCTTTGCCTTCTCCACGCCGCCGGAGCGGCAGATGGCAGGGCGGATGTCCCTGCGCTCGCAGGGGGCCTTCACCTTGAACGTGGATGGCAATGACGCCGTGGCCGTCTATGAGGCCGCCGCCCAGGCCCGCCAACGCTGCCTCGAGGGCAAGGGGCCGGTCTTCCTGGTCTGCGACACCTTCCGCATGTCCGGCCACGCGGAGCACGACGACCAGCGCTATGTGGAACCCGAGAGCCTGGCCCTATGGGCTACCAAGGACCCTCTGCCCCGCCTGGAGGCCTGGCTGACCCAGCGGGGCTGGGCGCCGGATCCCGGCCTCGGCGCCCGGCTCGAGGCGGAGCTGTTGGCCGCGGCCGAGGCCGCCTTGGAGGCCCCCTGGCCGGAGCCGGCGAACCTTTCCTCTGGTGTTTTTTCGATCTAAGGATCAGCTATTCAACTGTTTCCCCTGCCTTCCGAAAAGAAGGGATCAGAGGGCACCCATGAGCATCGCATCGATGACAGACAACCTGCGGTTGCGCGGGAAGTTCAATCTGCTGCTTTCCATCCAGGTGCTGGCCCTGATGCTGGTGGGCGGAATTGGCTGGTGGACGGTGGCCGAACTCCAGAGCGGCCAGGCGGAGATCTCGGAGCAGTTGACCGAGACGGCCATGTTGTCCAGGGTGCTCAACGACATCAACCTGGTCCGGGCCGCCCACGTCAGTCTGATCGGGGCCGCAGTAGACACGGAGTACGTCACCGCCCGCGAGGGGAAGTTGAAGGAGTATTCGGAAACGCTCAGGAAGGATATGGCGGCCTTCAGGGCCCTGCCCATTTCCCCAGAGGACAAGATCCAATTGGATGAAGCCGAGAAAGCCTTCGAGAAATATGCCAAGGGCTTCCCGGCCCTGCTGGCCGAGGCCCGTGCTGATCGCAACCCGAAGACGCTCTCCCGGCTGATGGAAGGCAACATTGCCGACATCCGCGCCGCCCGTGAGCGGATCCAGAAGATCCAGACTGCCTCCCTCGCCGATGGCGAGAAGGCCATCCAGGATGACGCCAGGCGCGCGGCCACCGGCAAGGTCTGGATCGCTGGGTTCAGCCTCGGTGCCAGCATCGTCGGGATCCTGCTCAGCAGGCTGATCGGGACCAGGGTGGGCCGGAAAGCCCAGGACATCGAAACCGTCATGGCTGCGGTCGCCAAGGGCGACCTGACCCACGCCCCCCGCGTCGAAGGCAAAGATGAGTTGGCCCAGGTGGCCGCTGGGTTGGGCCAGGTGATCCACGGCCTCCGCAGTGATATCCAGGCCATCTCCCAGTCCGCGGAAGGGACCGCCTCCAGCGCCACGGAATTGGCCGCGACCACAGAACAGGTGAACCGCACTACCGAGGAACTCCGCCGCAGCACGGAGCAGGAGCGCTTGGCCATGGAGCGCTCCTCGGCGGCTCTGGAGGAAATGAACGCCAATATCCAGCACGTGAAACAGAGCACCACCAGGGCTGAAGAACTGGCCCACCGGTCCCAGGAGGCGGGTCACCAGGGCCTCCAGGCCGTTCAAGATACCGGCAAGGCCATGGAGGGTATCGAGGAGAGCTCCGCCAAGGTCAGCCGGATCATCACCGTCATCACGGACATCGCCCGGCAGACCAACCTACTGTCCCTGAATGCCGCCATCGAGGCGGCCAAGGCGGGGGTCATGGGCAAGGGCTTTGCGGTGGTGGCCGAGGAGGTTCGCAAGTTGGCCGAACGCAGCGGCGCGGCTGCCAAGGAGATCACGGCCCTCATCCAGGAAAGCACGGACCGGGTGGGCCTCGGCGCGGACTCCGTGAAGGAGGCCTCCCGGAGTCTGGAACGCATCGAGAGTCATGTCCGGGAGAATGCCGGGCAGTTGAAGGAAATTGCCAATGCCATGGACGAGCAGGGGCGGGCCAGCGAAGAAGTGGTCCAGGCCATGGCGTCCGCCACCCAGATGGTGGAACGCAACGCTTCGGCCGCCACCCAGCTGTCCGCCACGGTGCAGGAAACCGCCCGCACCACGGATGAACTGGCCACCCTGGCCCAACAACTCCAGACCCTCACCAGGCGCTTCAAGTTGTCATGACGACCGCAAGATCTACAATGATGCCCCGATCCAGGCCCGGTGCCGGTAGACTGGGATGGATATGGGGGAAACCGTGTACGTTCTCGTCCTGAATGCCGGCTCATCGAGCCTCAAGTTCAACCTCTTCGACATGGGCAAGGAGACGTCCATCGCCGAGGGCATGGCGGAACGGATCGGCCTCGACGAGGCCATCCTGGGCTGTGTCCTTGCTGGCGACAAGCGCAGGGATGTGCTGCCCCTGTCCACCCACAAGGAAGCCCTGGAGGCCATCCTGGAACGGCTCCGGTCCACGGTCCTGCACGACACGCCCGTCCATGCCGTGGGCCATCGGGTGGTCCACGGGGGACCGAAGTATGGCGATTCCGTGCTGGTGACGGAAGAAGTGGTGAGCGACATCGAGCACTTCGCCATGTACGCGCCCCTGCACAACCCCGCCAACGCCCTGGGCATCCGCACCGCCATGGAAGCCTTTCCGGACGTGCCTCACATCGCCGTCTTCGACACGGCCTTCCACCACAACATCCCCGACGCGGCCCGCATCTACGGCATCCCCTTCGAACTGAGTCAGAAGTACGGCATCCGGCGCTACGGCTTCCACGGCACCAGTCACGCCTATGTTGCCGCCCGCACCGCCATCCTGGTCTGCCGCCCCCTGCGCGCCCTGAAAGTCATCACCTGCCACATTGGCAACGGCACCAGCATTTGCGCGGTACGCAATGGCCAGAGCGTGGACACCAGCATGGGCATGACGCCGCTCCAGGGCGTCATCATGGGCACCCGCTGCGGCACCATCGACCCCAGCGTGGTGGAGATGCTCATGGAGTACGAGCACCTGGATTTCAAGGCCATCACCGACCTCCTGAACAAGAAGTCAGGCCTGCTGGGCATTTCCGGCGTGTCCTCGGATTTCCGGGAAATCGAGCTGGCGGCCGAACAGGGCAACGAGCGCGCCCTCCTGGCCCGCGACCTGCTGACTTACAACGTGCGGCAGTTCATCGGTTCCTACGCAACGGTGCTCGACGGCGTGGACGCCATCACCTTCACGGCCGGCATCGGCACGCACAGCACCTACGTCCGGGCCAAGGTCTGCAGCAAGCTGGGCTTCCTGGGCGTGAAGCTCGATCCAGAAGCCAATGAGCTCGGCAAGGGGGAGCGCATCATCAGCACCCCGGATTCGCGCGTGGTTGTCACCGTCGTCCCCACCAATGAGGAGCTCATGATCGCCCGCGAGACCGTGCGCTAGTGGTTTGCCCGCGCACGGAAAAGGCCCCGGTTCGGGGCCTTTTCCGTGCGGCCAAGAAAAGAGCTTCCTAAACGGTGTCAAACCCATCTTCGTAATCCGTCCATCAACCGGCTTTTCCGGCGTCTTTCCCATCTGGGGGTTCCATGCAGAAGCGATGGGTCATCCTGTCCGTGGCCGGGGCGGCCCTGGCGGCAGGCATGTTCTTCACCCTGAGGGGAGGTGATGGCAAGGCCAAGAAGGCCGAGGCCAATACGCCTTTCCGCCTGGGCAAGGTGCAGGCTGAGGATCTGCAGGTGAGCGTCCGGGAAGTCGGCGTGGTGGACCCGCTGGTCAAGGTGGACGTCAAGTCCACGGTGTCCGGCCGCATTGTGGGCCTGAAGGTCCGGGAGGGTGCCAAGGTGCGCGCGGGCGAGCTGCTGGCAGAGGTCGAGCCGGACGTGAACCAGGCGCAGACTCTGTCGGACGTCCAGGGCAGCGTCTCCCAGGCCCGGGTGAGCTTCAAGAATGCCGAGCGTGATTTCGACCAGCAGGCCGCCCTCTTCAAGGCCGGACTCATTTCCGATCAGGCCTTCCGCTCGGCCCGCACCGTGAAGGATCTCGCGGAGGAGACCTACAAGAGCGCCCAGACCCGCTACCAGATCGTCGAAGACCGTGGCATCCCCATCAGTGGGAACGCCTCTACCCAGAAGGCCCGGGTCACCGCCCCCATGAACGGCGTGGTCATCAAGAAGGGCGTGGAACTGGGTGATACGATCACCTCCGGCGTGAGTTCCTTCAGCGCTGGCACCGTGGTGTTCACGGTGGCCGACCTGGCTTCGCTCATCGTGAAGGTCAACCTCAACGAGGTGGACATCGCCAAGGTGCAAGTGGGCCAGCCCGTGCGCATTTCGCTGGACGCCTATCCGCAGCGCGCCTTCACCGGCAAGGTCCGTTTCGTGGCCCCGGCGGCGGATCTGGTGGAGAAGATCAAGGTCTTCAAGGTGGAAGTGGCCCTGGATGAGCTCACGGATTCCTTCAAGACCGGCATGAGCGCCAACGTGGAGATCCTCGGCGAGAAGCGCGACAAGGCCGTGAGTGTGCCCCTGGAGGCCTTGCAGCGCAGGGAGGGGCAGACCGTGGTCTACCGCCTGAAGGAGAATCTGACGCCCAAGGACACCGCCAAGGCCAAGGACGGCCTCACGGGCCGGGGCAAGTTCATCTGGCTGGCCGACCACTGGAAGGAGTACTTCGATGTGGTGCCGGTCAAGGCGGGCATCGCCACCCTCGAACGAGTCGAGATCCTCTCGGGCCTCAAGGCCAACGAGCAGGTCAGCCTCGAAGATCCCAGTAAGAAGAAGGTCGAGAAGGACGATGAAAATAATTAGCGGATCGTCCTCATCCAGCATCATCCAAACCCAAGGCCTGACCAAGGTCTATGGCGCCAACGGCGCGGCGGTGCATGCCCTGCGTGGCATCGACCTCACGGTGGAGAAGGGCGAGTTCGTGGCCCTCATCGGCCCTTCGGGCTCAGGCAAGTCCACCCTCATGGCCATCCTGGGCTGTCTGGACCTGCCCACCGAGGGCACCTACACCCTGGACGGGCGGCAGGTCCAGGGCCTGACCGGCGGCGAACTGGCGCGCATCCGCAACGAGAAGGTGGGCTTCGTCTTCCAGAGCTACAATCTGCTGCCCAAGGCGAGCATCGTTCGCAACGTGGAGTTGCCCATGCTCTATGCGGGCGTGGGGCGCAGGGAACGCCGCGAGCGAGCCCTGGCCCTGCTCGAGAAGGTGGGCATCGCCGACAAGGCCGACAAGCTGCCGGCCACCCTCTCTGGCGGCCAGAAGCAGCGCGTGGCCGTGGCCCGGGCCCTGGCCAACGAGCCCGCCCTCCTGTTGGCAGATGAGCCCACGGGCGCCCTGGATTCCAGGACCGGCGCCGAAGTGCTTGACCTCTTCCGCGAACTGCATCAGCAGGGCCATACGCTCCTGCTGGTGACCCACGATCCCTCCATCGCCGCCCTGGCGGAGCGAAGGGTCGAAATTCGGGACGGATTGATCGCCATGATCGAGGGAGTGGCCTAGATGACCGGCTCTGGCGCCTTCCGCGAGCGCCTGCTTGGGGCCTGGGTGGAACTCCGGGAGAACCTGGGCCGCTCTGTGCTGCAGGCCGTCGGCGTGCTGCTGGGCGTGGCCTCGGTGCTGGGGGGATTCTCCATTTCCGACAGCATGCGCAGACAGTCGGACAAGATGTTCGTGAAGATGGGCGGCCTCGACAAGCTGAACATCCAGCCCCGGGCCGCCATCCGGGAGGGCCAGCCCACGGCCCTCCAACAGGCCAACCTGGGCCTGCGGGACGCAGACGCCATCGGTGGCGAGGCCCTCAAGTCGGACGCCATCCAGGGCGTGAGCCGGCAGAAGGGCGCCCGGGCCCGGGTGGTGTCCGCCTATGCGGACCAGGACCGCTCGGTGAGCGGCATCGGCGGCGACTATATTCCCGCCAACGGCTATGGCATCGCCCAGGGGCGGAGCTTCTCCAACAGCGAGATGGAGACCGGGGCGCCGGTGGTCGTGCTGGGCACCGAGGCCGCCAATACTTTCTTCCCGAAGGGTGATGCCCTTGGTCAATCCCTCAAGATCGGCAACCTTCCGGTCACGGTCATCGGTACCTTCGAGGAGCGGGTCTTCCGCTTCCAGGAGGGCCAGGGCAACCAGTTCTGGTGGCGCAATCGCATCATCGCCGTGCCCGCGAACCTCGTGCAGCGCCGCATGAATGGGGACACCTACCGCCGGGTGGACCGCGTGACCTTCCGCATCCCCGACCTGTCCGTGATGAGTGGGTTCGCCCAGCAGCTCAAGAATCTCGTGACGGCCAACCACCGCCTCCAGGATGATTTCCGCCTCGACGACGTGACCGCCCGCGTACGCCGTCGGCAGAGCCAGGGTAGCGTCTACGATCTCATCTTCATGCTCTCGGGCGTGCTGGCCCTGGTGGGCGGCGGCATCGTCAACGTGAACATCCAGATGGCCAGCCTCAAGGAGCGCGTACGTGAGGTCGGCGTGAAAATGGCCATCGGCGCCTCGGGCCGCGAGATCTTCAAAGGCTTCATGACCGAAGCCTTGCTGCTGACCGCCCTGGGCGGCTTCGCCGGCCTGATCCTCGGCATCGGCTTCTCCTGGATCATCACCAGCAGCATCGGCATTCCACTCTTCATGACCCCTGCCAGCTTCCTCTGGGCCTACGGCCTGGCCGCGGCCTTCGGGTTCTGCTTCGCGCTGTATCCCGCCTGGAAGGCTTCGCGGCTGTCTCCCATGGAGGCCTTGCGCTATGAGTGAAGGCAGCCTCATCCTCCGCTCACCGGGACCTTCCCTGCTGAATGGCGAGGCCCCTGCCCCGCGCTCAGCCTCGCGTGGCTTCAGCCTGGGCATGTTCTGGGAGGTGGTCCGCACCGGCCTGGTGGAGCTGTGGGCCCACAAGCTGCGCAGCCTGCTCACCCTCACCCTGTTGATGCTCGGGGTCTTCGCCCTGGTGGTGATGACGTCAGTGTTGGACGGCATCATGGACAAGATCACCACCGGCTTCGCGGGCATGAGCTGGGATGGCACCGTCCGCATCGCGCCAAAGGCGGCGGAGACCGGCGACGAACGCAAACGCTTCGACATGAGCCCGGGCCTGCGGTACGAGGACATCAGCAGGGTCGCGGCCACGAATACCAAGGTGCTGGCCTTCCTGCCCAGGGCGCAGAAGAGCGTCACGGTGCGCGTGCTGGGCGACACCGAGCGGATCTTCGTGATCGGGGTGTCGCCGGACTACGCCCAATGGATGAACCGGCCCATCGGCCTCGGGCGCGGGCTCACGGAGGACGACCAGCGGCGGCGCTCCACCGTGGCGGTCGTGGGCGCGACCCTGGCCAACAAGCTCTTCGGCGGCGCCGATCCCGTGGGTCGCGACCTGGTGGTGGAAGGCGTGCCCTTCCGCATCGTGGGGGTGCAGGCTCCGGCCCAGATCTTCAACGACGAGAACTACTACGACGCCAACGGCATCCTGATTCCTCTGCAGGCCTACATGGACCGCATGGACCCGGCCCATAAGCTGGCCCAGATCACCGTGAAGCTGCGCCGTGCCGAGGATATGGGGGAAGTTTCGGCCATGCTGCTGGGCCGGGTGCGGCAGGCTCACCATGGCATCGAAGACGTCGAAGTGGTGGACCTGGACGCCGAGGCCGCCAAGGGCTACCAGAATTTTCTTGCCCAGATGCGGGGCTGGAAGATCGTGCTGCTCAGCCTCGCCAGCACAGTGCTGCTGGTGGGTGGCGTGGGCGTGCTGTCGGTCATGCTCATCAGCTTCAGCGACCGTCGCTTCGAGATCGGCCTGCGCAAGGCCCTGGGCGCTTCCGATCACGAGATCTTCATCCAATTCCTGCTGGAGGCCCTGGTGCTGGCGGCCATCGGCGCCCTGCTCGGCACGGTCTCGGGCGCCCTGCTCTGCCAGGCCCTGTCGGCGAGCTCCCCCTACGGGTTGGTGGTCAACCCCATCGGCCTGCTCACCGCATGGATCGTGGCCCTTTCGCTGGCCCTGATCTTCGGCCTCTATCCCGCCCTGCGTGCCATGCGCCTCAGCCCCATGGAGGCCATGAGGTAGGCTCTAGGCTGTGGGCTCGAGGCTGTGGGCTGCGGGGTGTGGGCCGGAGGCGGTAGGATCACTGGATGGCTGACCCGATCCAAATCACTGCCTCCGTCCGCGTCCCGGGCGAGGCCATCCGCTTCAAGGCGGTGCGGGCCGGAGGCGCCGGGGGGCAGAACGTCAACAAGGTGTCTTCCAAGGTGGAGCTGCGCATCGATCTCGCGGCCATCGAAGGGCTGCCCGAGGATGCCCTCGCCCGGCTACGAACGACCCAGCGCAACCGGCTCGATGCCGAAGGTCTCTGGATGGTGGTCAGCGACCGCACCCGGGACCAGCTCAAGAACCTCCTGGATGCCCGGGAAAAGGTGGCCGAGGCCGTCCGGGCGGCGCTGATCCGCCCCATCCCCAGGCGGGCCACCCGGCCCACCAAGGGCTCCGAGGAGCGGAGGCTGGACTCTAAGAAGCGGGCCTCTGCGACCAAACAGCAGCGGCGCGGGGACTTCGAGTAACCTGTAGCCCCGATTCAAGGAGGCTCCATGTCCGAACCCCAGACCTATGCCACTCACCGGCGCTTTGAGCCCCTTCAGCACTTCGTGCTGACGCCGATTTTCCTCATCACGGTGATCAGCAGCCTGGTGCAGTGCTACCGGCACCCCAGTCTCCACACCGCCTGGTTCGTGGTGCTGGCCTTGGCGCTGCTGCTGTTGGCCCTCCAGGTTCGCCTGTATGCCCTGAAGGTACAGGATCGGCTGATCCGCCTGGAGGAGACCCTGCGCATGGAGCGCATCCTGCCGGACGATCTGAAAGGCCGGATCCCTGAACTGACCTCGAAGCAGATTGTCGGCCTCCGCTTCGCCGCCGACGCGGAACTGGCCCATCGGGTGCGCGAAGCGCTGGAGGAGCACCTGAGCGGCGAAGCCATCAAGAAGCGCATCCAGGTCTGGCGCCCCGACACCTTCAGGGTCTGATCAATCCCTGATGTAGTGGCAGGTATAGCCACCGGGGTTCTTGATGAGGTAGTCCTGGTGGTATTCCTCAGCCTTCCACCAGGGGCCCGCCGCGGTGATCTCAGTGACGATGGGCCGCGGCCACTTGCCGCTGGCGTTCACTTCGGCCTTGACCCGCTCGGCGGTCTGCCGCTGGTCGTCCGAGTGGAAGAAGATGGCGCTGCGGTAGGAGGTGCCCGTGTCATTGCCCTGACGGTTCAGGGTGGTGGGGTCGTGCATGCGGAAGAAGAACCGCAACAGGGCCTCGAAGGTGGTCTTCGAGGGATCGAACTTGATCTGGACGGCCTCGGCGTGGCCCTCATGGTTCTGGTAGGTGGCATTGGCCGCCTTGCCGCCGGTGTAGCCCACCTCGATGGCCGTGACGCCGGGCTGCTTGCGGATCAGGTCTTCCATGCCCCAGAAACAGCCCCCGGCCAAGGTGGCGATCTCCTCCTTGGGTGCGGGCTTCGGCGCAGGGGCGGCCTTGCCGAACAGCGGCAGGAAGGAACCCAGCCCCTCCTTCTCCAGATCCGCCGCAGGGACGAAGCGCAGCGAGGCGCTGTTGATGCAGTAGCGGAGACCGCCGAGTTCCTTCGGGCCATCATCGAAGACATGGCCCAGGTGGGAATCGGCCTCCTTGGATCTGACTTCCGTGCGGGGCATGCCAAGGGTGAAATCCTGCTTCTCGACCACGTCCTTGCCCGCCAGGGGCTTCGCGAAGCTGGGCCAGCCACAGCCGGAGTCGAATTTGTCCTTAGAGGAGAACAGGGGCTTGCCGCTCACGATGTCGACGTAGACGCCTTCCCGGTGCTCGTTCCAGTACTCGTTGCGGAAGGGTGGCTCGGTGCCTGCTTCCTGGGTCACGTGGAACTGCATGGGCGTGAGCTTCTGTTTCAGCTCAGCGGGGCTGGACTTCTTGGAATCGGTCACCTGATCCTCTCGGGTGGGTGGGGCGGTCGCGTTGGCGGGCCGGTGGGTGGAAGAGACGGCAATTCCGAAGCCCGCCAGGGCCACGGTAAAGGCGATGCCGCCCAGGATTGCGCGCAGGTGCATGGAGCCCTCCGGAATAGGAATAGGATGCGCGAAAAGTATCAAATGGTACAAGCCGGTTTCCTGGCTGCCAGGCGAGCCTCCCGGAGGCACCAACAGGCGGTAGAAGCTGACCTTCATATCTGTAGACAGCCTGGGGTCGGGAGCGCAGGCTCGTCTCGCACCACAGCCGTGGTGGTCGAGGGGTGGCCCGTGCTGGACAAAGAAGATGAGGGTGCCGCCCTGCGGGACTTGGCTGAAGGTTTCCCGACCCTGAAAGAGTTGCGGCTGGCCAACCCTCCGGGCGCGGAGAAATTCCTGGCCGCTACCCGGCACCAATCCGAGAACTGGCCCACCGACGCGCTCATAGATGGGTATCTGGATTCGCAGCCTTGAGGATTGGCACCCGTTTGCGGGGGCGAATCTAGAAAGGGGGATAGGGTACCCTCACTTCCCCTTGTTTCTGCCCCGCTGGTGGGCGATGGCGGTACGGGCGGGACGGATGCTCTGGATTTCCGTGGCCCCAGTCTTTGGGCTGGCTTCCGCACGCTTCGTCCCCTCGACAGGACCCTTCCCTGTGGGGTTGGCCGCCGCAATGGCCTTGAGGATTGCAGGGGGGATGACGGGTTTGGCCATGCCACATTCTAGGGCTTAGTCAACGACTGAGCGCAGCCTCTATCTACCTGCTCACCACCTTGCAGTCGCTGCCTAGGGCCGAGGGGGCAGGCGGCGGAAGGGGATGACATTGGACGGGGGTGCGGTGGCCTCTGCCGAGGCGGCCTCCAGGTCCTCGACCCGGTAGCTGTTCTCGACGCCGCTGTCCCAGCGGACGAAGTAGGGCCTGGGTGCGGCTCCGGGTTTGTGGGGCCGGTCTTCGGCCACCAGCACAGTCCCGGGGCTCCCCCCGCCCTGGGCCTGAGGGACGAAGTGCGGCCAGGCTCCCCCGTAGAAGGTCACCCCTGCGGGGGTGAGGCGCACTCGGTCTCCGGGCTTGAATTCGAGGTCCATGGCAGCTCCGAGTCCATTACACACCGATCGGGATTCGAACTGCGCCTGGCTTCGCCAGTCGCCGGTCCCGCTTCGGCGTGCCATCTAGGCACGCCTCGGGCGGTCCCACTCGCAGGTTCGAATCCCGAAGGGATTCACTCCAATGAAAAGGCCCCCGCGCGCGGGGGCCTTTTCATTGGAGCCAACTACAGGATTCGAACCTGCGACCTGCTGATTACGAATCAGCTGCTCTACCAACTGAGCTAAGTTGGCGCTCGCTTTCCAGTTTGCCTTGGAAGGGACCTTGAATCAACTAGTGGTCGAAGCCCTGGGGCAGCTTCATGCCTAGGTTCTTGACCAGGAAGGCCCACTGGTCGGCGCGTTCGGCGATCTGCTTGGTGGTGGGCTTGCCGGCGCCGTGGCCCGCGTTGGTCTCGATGCGAGTGAGCACGGGGCCGGGGCCGGCCTGATCGGCCTGGAGGGTGGCGATGAACTTGTGGCTGTGGGCGGGCACCACGCGATCGTCGTGGTCACCGGTGGTCACCAGGGTCGGTGGGTAGTGCACGCCGGGTTTCAGGTTCTGCAGGGGGCTGTAGGTCATGAGGTACTTGAAGCCCGTGGCATCGTCGGAACTGTCGTAGTCGCTCTTCCACATCCAGCCGATGGTGAACTTGTGAAAGCGCAGCATGTCCATGACGCCCACGGCGGGCAGGGCCGCGCCGAAGAGCTCGGGCCGCTGGGTCATGCAGGCACCCACCAGCAGGCCGCCATTGGAGCCGCCGTGAACGGCGAGCTTGGGCGTGACCGTGTACTTCTCCTTGATGAGCCACTCGGCCGCGGCGATGAAATCGTCGAACACGTTCTGCTTGGTGCGCAGCTTGCCGGCTTCGTACCATTCGCGGCCGTACTCGCTGCCCCCGCGCAGGCAGGCCTCCGCATAGACGCCACCCATCTCCAGCCAGGCCAGGGTGGCGGGGCTGAAGCGCGGCGAGGCGGGGACGTTGAAGCCGCCGTAGCCGTACAGCAGCGTCGGGTTCTGGCCGTTCAGCTTCAGGCCCTTGCGATACGCGAGAAACAGGGGAATCTTCGTGCCGTCCTTGCTGGGGTAGAAGACCTGCTTCACCTCGAAGGCCGCTGGGTCGAAGGGGACTTTGGATTGGCGGAAGATGGCGCTCTTCCCCGTGGTGAAGTCGTAGCGGTAGAGGGTCGTGGGGAAGTTGTAGCTGGTGAAACCGTAGAAGGCCTCGGTGTCCTCGCGCCGGCCGCCGAAACCCCCGAGGGAACCTACACCGGGCAGCCCAATCTCGCGCTCCAGCTTCCCCTTCAAATCGTAGAGGCGGACGGTGTTCAGGGCATCGATGCGCCAGGTGGCGGCGAAGCGGTTGGCCACCAGGTTCACGCCTCCCAGCACCTCGCGGCCGGGGCCTTCGGGAATCAGGTTCTTCCAGTCCCTGGGCTCGGGCTTGCCGCGCTCGATGGCCACCAGGCGACCCCGGGCGGCACCCTGATCGGTGAAGACGTAGAAGGTGTCGCCATCGTTGCCCACCACGCGGTAGCTGGCGTCGAACTTGTCGAGCCAGGGCTCAACCTTGGCAGCGGCCCTGGTCAAGTCCTTCAGGAAGACGCGGCTGCGGCGATCTGTACCCTGGTTCTGGTAGATCACGAGCCACTTGCCGTCATCGGTGACGCCAGCGCCGAAGCCCCAATCGGGCTGGTCCGTCCGTTCGTAGATCACGGCATCCTTATCTACGGGCGTACCCAGAGCGTGGAAGAACAGCTGCTGGTTCTTGAAGACGCCGGTGAGGGCGCTGCGATCCTTTGGCAGCGGATAGCGCGTGTAGTAGAACCCGCTGTTGTCCTTGGCCCAGCCGCCCACGCCGTTGCGGCCCATGGGCAGCTCGTCAGGCAGGTCCAGGCCGGTGTCCACGCTGCGTACCTTCCAGACATTGAGGTCGGCGCCGCCCTTGGACAGGGAATAGGCCATGAGGCGGCCATCTTCGGAGAACACGGTGCCACCCAGGGATACGGTGCCATCGGCGCTGAGGCCGTTGGGATCCAACAGCACCCGGCCCGGCTCCTTGAGATCCGTCGTGACGTAGAGCACGGCCTGGTTCTGGAGGCCGGTGTTGTGGGTGTAGGTGTAGTACTTTCCCCGCTTGCTGGGGGCCCCGAACTTTTCGTAGTCCCAGAGTTTCGTCAGCCGCGCCGCAATGGCCTTCCGCTCGGGGATGCCACCCAGATAGGCCTGGGTGACTTGGTTCTGGGCAGTCACCCAGGCCGCGGTTTCGGCCGAGCGGTCATCCTCGAGCCAGCGGTAGGGATCGGCCACCTTGGTGCCGTGGTAGTCGTCCACCACGTCCCCCTTGCGGGTCACGGGGTAGCGCAGCGGTGTCTGGGCCACCAGGGCAGCGGCCAGGACCAGCAGGCTGGCGCAGGTCAGAGAACGGAGCATGGTGACCTCCCGAAGGACTTTGGTGAATGCCCCACAGGATACCTCGCATCACTATGGTTATGCCAGGCTGAGTCAGGGCGTCGTCATGCCCAGGCTCTTCACCAGGAAGGCGAGGACATCAGCCCGCTCGGCGATGACCATGTCCGTGGGTTTGCCCGCGCCATGGCCCGCGCTCGTCGCAATGCGGGTGAGGATGGGCGCGGGACCCGCCTGGGCGGCCTGCAGGGTGGCCGTGAACTTGTGGCTGTGGGCGGGCACCACGCGGTCATCGTGATCGCCGGTGGTCACCAGGGTCGGCGGATAGGCCGTACCCGGCTGAATGGTGTGCAGGGGCGAGTACTGCATGAGGATGTCGAAGCCCTCCTTCGTCTCGCTGCTGCCGTAGTCGCTCTTCCAGCCCCAGCCCAGGGTGAACTGGTGGAAGCGCAGCATGTCCATGA
Source organism: Holophagales bacterium (assembly GCA_038236735.1). GTDB lineage: Bacteria > Acidobacteriota > Holophagae > Holophagales > Holophagaceae > Geothrix. Next base: position 18,324 of record JBBRZL010000001.1, read on the forward strand.
CCCCCACTTCGGGCACCGCCGCACCGAAGAGCTCGGGCCGCTGGGTCAGGCAGGCGCCCACCAGCAGACCGCCGTTGCTGCCGCCGTTGATGGCCAGCTTCGGGGCCGAAGTGATCTTCTGTTGGATGAGCCATTCCGCCGCCGCGATGAAATCGTCGAAGACGTTCTGCTTCTGGTCCTTTCGGCCCGCGTCGTACCACGCCAGGCCATATTCGCCGCCCCCGCGCAGGTTGGCCATGGCATAGACCCCGCCCAGTTCCAGCCAGACCAGGCGGGAGACGGAAAAGCCCGGCGTCAGCGACACGTTGAAGCCGCCATAGCCATAGAGCAGCGTGGGGTTCTGGCCATCGCGTTGCAGGCCCTTCTTGGACACCAGGAACATGGGGATCGGCGTGCCGTCCTTACTGGGGTAGAAGACCTGCTCCACCTCGAAATCGGCGGGGTCAAAGGCCACCTTCGGCTCGCGGAAAATCGCACTCTGGCCGGTCTGCAGATCGAGGCGGTAGATGGTGCCCGGATAGGTGAAGCTGCCGAAGGTGTAGAAGGTCTCCGCGTCCTCGCGCCGCCCGCCGAAGCCGGCCACCGTACCCAGGGCCGGCAGGGCCAGAGGGCCCATCAGCCTGCCCTGCAGGTCATAGAACTCGACAGCGGAATGGGCGTCCCGCAGCCAGGTGGCCACGAAGCGTTCCCCCACCAGGGACACGGATTCCAGGACGTCCTGCCCATGGGCCTGGGGAATGATCTCTGTCCACTGCCTGGGATCGGTTGCGCCCCTGCGGATGGCCACCAACCGGTTGCGGGGCGCAGCCTGGTTGGTGAGGACGAAGAAGGTGTCACCCGCGTTGTCCACCACGCTGTAGGTGGCATCCATACGGTCCAGGAAGGGTTCCACCGGGCTGCTCGGCTGCGTGAGATCCTGCAGGTAGAGGCTGGATTCAGGGTTGGTGCCCTTGCCGCAGGTGATGATCAGCCAGCGCCCATCGTCGGTAACGGCGCCGCCCAGATACCACTCGGGCTCGTCAGGACGCTGGTAGACGAGCCCATCCTCCGACTGCGGCGTGCCCAGGCGGTGGAAGCAGAGCTGGTGGTCGTTGTTCACGCCCGTGAGCGCCCCGCCCTCCGCGGGTGCCTCGTAGCGACTGTAGTAGAAGCCGCTGCCATCCGACCGCCAGGCGGCGCCACTGGCCTTGGACCAGTGGATCTCGTCGGCAAGATCCTGACCCGTGGCCACGTCCCGAACCTTCCAGGTCTGCCAGTCGGAGCCGGCCACGGAAATGGAATAGGCCAGCAACCGGCCATCCTCCGTGAGGTCCAGCCCGCTCAGGGCCACGGTGCCGTCCTGGCTGAGGGTGTTGGGATCCAGCAGCACCCGGCCCGGGGCCTCGGGCTCCTCGGTCACGAACAGCACGGACTGGTTCTGGAGCCCGGTGTTGCAGAAGTAGAAGTAGCGTTGGCCCCGCTTGAAGGGAGCGCTGTATTTCTCGAAGTCCCAGAGCCGGGTGATGCGCTCCCGGATGGCGGCACGCCCGGGGATCTGCTCCAAGTAGGCGAAGGTCAGCTCGTTCTGGACCGCCACCCAGGCCTGGGTTTCGGGGCTGTGGTCCTCCTCCAGCCAGCGGTAGGGATCCGCCACCCGGGTGCCGAAGAAATCATCCACCACATCCGCTTTGCGGGTGACGGGGTAGCGCAGCGGGGACTGCGCGGCTTGGGCGGTCTTATGGGCGAGATCCATGGAGACAATCCTCAGGCTGCAGGCGTTCCCGCGGGGGGCCATTTTCGCATCAAACTTCAGGAGAATCCCAGCCGTGCAAGCCCGCCCGCTTGGTGGTAGGGTGCCACCATCCCTGGAGGTCTCATTGGTCCCGCCATCTGGCAAGAAGGTCTTCGTCCTCGATACGAACGTCCTCCTGCACGATCCGAACTCCATCCTCCACTTCCAGGAACACGACGTGGTCATTCCCATCGTGGTCATTGAGGAGGTGGACCATTTCAAGAAGGACCAGACCGAGGTTGGCCGCAACGCCCGCAGTGTCTCCCGCATGCTGGACAAGCTGCGGGCCAGTGGCACCCTCAGCCGGGGCGTGCCCCTGGAGGGTGGGGGGACGCTGAAGGTGGACGTGGCGTCCCACAGCCTGGACATCGGCATCCTTTCCGCGGACAAGCACAAGGCCGATAACCAGATTCTCGCCTGCGCCCGGGAGCTGCTGCACACCTGCAAAGAGCGCGTCGTCCTCGTGACGAAGGACACGAACCTGCGCATCAAGGCCGATGCCATCGGCGTGCAGGCCGAAGACTACACCACGGACCGTGTGGAGATGGACGAGCTCTACACCGGCCACAAGACCTGGGAGGTGGATCCCGCCAAGGTGGACCAGCTCTACGACGGCGGCCTGCAGCCCGATCCCGACCTGCACCTCCAGCCCAACCAGTTCCTCACCCTGGTGGACCAGACCAACGCCAGCCACACGGCCCTGGCCCGCTTCATGTCGGGCGAGGGGCTGCTCCGGCCCCTCAAGCGCATGGAGGCCTATCCCTGGGGCATCAAGCCCAGGAATCGCGAACAGCAATTTGCCATGGAGTTGCTGCTGGATCCCGCCGTCCAGGTGGTCACCCTGCTGGGCAAGGCCGGTACCGGCAAGACCTTGTTGGCCATCGCCGCGGGCCTGCAGCTGGTGGTGGACGACGAAGCCTACGACAAGATCCTCGTGAGCCGGCCCGTGATGCCCATGGGCCGGGACCTGGGCTACCTGCCAGGCGACATCAGCGAAAAGCTGCGGCCTTACATGCAGCCCATCTACGACAACCTCGAATTCATCGTGGGGGCCAATTCCGAAGCCCGCAAGCGCACCACCATGACCGCGGGCCAGCTGGAGGAGGCCGGCTACCTCAGCGTGGAGCCCCTCACCTACATCCGCGGGCGCAGCATCCCCCGGCAGTATCTGGTGGTGGACGAGGCCCAGAACCTCACGCCACACGAGGTCAAGACCATCCTCACCCGGGCGGGCGAAGGCACCAAGGTGATCTTCACGGGCGATCCGCACCAGATCGACAATCCCTACGTAGACGCCAGCACCAACGGCCTCAGCTTCCTGGCCGAACACTTCAAGCAGCTCGACATTTCCGGCCACATCACCCTGCAGAAGGGCGAGCGCAGCAGGTTGGCGGAACTGGCGAGCAACCTCCTCTAGGAGCGATTCATGGCCAATTCATCCTGGGACGACGGTGGCCGCGGCGTGCCCGCCAAGACCGGCCTGCCGCTCTGGGGCAAGATCGCTCTGGGCTGCGGCATCGCCTTCCTGGTGGTGCTGGTGACCTGCGTGGGGGGGATCGCCTTCGTCGCCAACAAGGTGAAGAAGGATCCGGAAGGGTTCAAGCAGAAAGCCATGACGCTGGTCGTCGACCGGGTGCGCCCGGACTGGGAGGATTTCCGCGTCGTGGTGGAACAGCTGCGCACACCGGCGGGCTGCCGGGCCCTCTATGCTGCCAACCCTGACCTCGCGAAAACCTGGCCCACGGAGGCGGCCTTCCTGGAAGCCTCGTCCCGATGGCAAAAGGAGGTGGTCTCCGCCCCCGACCTGACCCCCGATGTCATGGAACACGGCGGCCTCCGGGTCAACCACGAAATGGGTGGCCACGTGAGCCTGGGCTGGAGTCCCGCGTCCGGTCGGGCGGTCTACGTCACCTTCGAGAGATCCCGGCGACCCGGCGATACGGGGCCCCGGCGCGTGGTGGAGGTGGACGTCCGCTAGGAACTGTCCGTGTTCCGCGCCCTTCCGCATTGAGCCTGCAGGGTTTTTCCGCCAAGATGCAGGCATGACTGTTGCTTCCGGCTCCACATCTGCTGCCCTTGCCCTGCTCACGAAGGGCACCGTGGCGTGCCACAAACTCGAGCAGCTCGAGGCGAAACTCAAGGAGGGCCGGCCCCTGCGGATCAAGGCCGGCTTTGATCCCACGGCGCCAGACCTGCATCTCGGCCACGGCGTGCTCATCCGCAAGATGGCCCAGTTCCAGCAGCTGGGCCACGAGGTCACCTTCCTCATCGGCGATTTCACGGGGCTCATCGGCGATCCCACCGGTAAGAAGGCCACCCGTCCCCCCCTCACCCGCGAAGAGGTGCTGGCCAACGCCGAGACCTACAAGACCCAGGTCTTCAAGCTCCTGGATCCCGAGAAGACCAAGGTCCGCTTCAACAGCGAGTGGTTCGGCCACCTGGCCGGCGAGGGCTGGATCCGCCTGGCCTCCCGGTTCACAGTGGCCCAGATGCTGGAACGGAACGATTTCGCCAAGCGCATGGAGGCCCGCGAACCCATCGCCCTCCACGAACTGCTCTACCCCCTCGTCCAGGCCTACGATTCCGTCGCCCTGGAGGCCGACGTGGAGCTGGGCGGCAACGACCAGCTCTTCAACCTCATGCAGGGTCGCATCCTCCAGGAGGCCTCGGGCCAGAAGCCCCAGGTGGTGCTCACCGTGCCGCTTCTGTTGGGCCTCGACGGCGTCGAGAAGATGTCCAAGTCCCTGGGCAACTACATCGGGTTCATGGAGGATCCGGACACCCAGTTCGGCAAGGCCATGAGCATCAGCGACACCCTCATGTGGGACTGGTACCTGCTGCTCACGGACCAGCTGCCCGCGGAGATCGAGAAGCTCAAGCAGGGCCATCCCATGGCGGCCAAGAAGGCCCTGGCCCGCCAGATCGTGGCGGATTTCCACGGGGCCGCCGCGGGCCAGGAAGCCGAGGATCGCTGGATCCGCCGGTTCTCCGAACGCAACCAGGAAGAGGCCCCTGACATCACCATGGCCCCCACGGAAGGCGAGGTCCACCTGACCCGCCTGCTGGTGGACCGCGGCCTCGCTGGCAGCCGCAAAGAGGCCGAGCGCCTCGTCGGCCAGGGCGCCGTGAGCCTGGATGGCCGGAAGGCCCTGGATCCTGCCCTGCGACTGGCCCTGCATTCCGGTCAATCTCTGCTGGTGAAGGTAGGCAAACTCAAGCTCGAGCGATGGGTGGTCACATGAGCCTTCTGGCCCTCAAGGATCTGTTCGCCCGGCACCGGGCCCGTGCCACCGGCCTGTGGCGCCTGGGCCAGGAGCCCACCCGGACGGTGTTCATCGATGCCGGCGACATTGTCTTCGCGGCCAGCACCCACCCCCTGGATCGCCTGACCCACCTGCTGGTGGAGCGGGGCAAGATCACTCAGGCCCAACTCGACTACACCATGGCCAATCTCAACCCGACCATGTCCATCGGCAAGAACCTCATCGAGATGGGCTTCATCACCCAGCGGGACCTGCTGGACGTGGCCCGGGCCCAGGTGGAACGGGTGGTCTGGGCCGGGATCGCGGATACGGCGGATGCGCCCGCCTTCGAGGCCAAGGACCTGGATGCCACCACGGTGCGGCTGCCCTTCGATACGGCCGCCATGCTGTTGGCGGGAGTCCTGGAACTGAAGGACCGCGAACGGGTTCTGGAAGAACTCGGTCCCCTGAACCAGGTGGTGGTGCTGGAGGGCCGCCGCCTCCAGGAAATGACCCTCCCCCCGGACCTGGCCAGACTGCCGGGCCTGCTCGACGGCAGCCGGACCCTCATGGAACTGAGCCGGGAATCCGGCGTCGAACCCTTCCGGCTGGGGGCCTTCATCCTCTTCCTGCGGGAGATCGGGTGGGCCAGGCTCCACGAACTGCCACCTCTGGACCGCCGGGCCCTGGAACTGGCCCTGGACCCTCCCGACTCCATCATCACTCCGCCCCTGCCGGAACCCCCAGAGGCGCCCCAGCCCTCCCTGTTCGCCGAGATCCACGCCAGCCAGCTGCCGACCACGAATCTGGAACATCTTTCCGAGGCGCTGGATCGCTTGGGCCCCGAGGATGAACTGGACGATCCCTTCCCCCCAGAGACGAATCCCCCGGTCTCGGTCGAACCTGCCCTGCCCATTCAACATGAGGCCGCGGGCACCACGGAACAGCCGTCACCCCCTTCGATGGCGGCGATCAGGGCACCTTCCCGGCGCTACCTCGGCCTGCTCGCTGTCCTGGTTCTTCTCGGGGGCCTCTGGGCCAGCCTCCGTTGGTTCCGTCAGCACCGGGTCGCGCCGCCCATCGCCTCAATGGCCGCCGAGCCGAGCCCTAAGGCCAAGCCCCTGGTTCCCGTCCCGGAGGGTTCCAAACCCCTCCCAATCAAGGAGCCGGAGCCCGTACCCAAACCCGAGGCACCCCAACCGGAAGCCCCCAGACCCGAACCACCCAAACCAGCCAGCCCCCCACCGCCCGTTCCCAAGCCAGCGATGGCCACGGTTTCTTCTAAGACCGAACGGCTCCAGACCATCCTCCAGGGTGATTTCAAGCGAGCCCTGGTTCAGGGTGCAGCCCAGAGGAAGGCCCTTCAGGGTCGCTGGTCCCTCCGGCTGGAAATCGCGTGCCAGGGCAGCACGGTCCAGCATGCCGCCGACCTGCTCAAAGAGAGGGATCCTGACCTCTTCCTGGTACCGATGGCCATGCGCGACAGCAGAACCTGCTACCAGGTCTTTCTGGGGTCCTTCGGTTCCGAGGCTGCCGCCAAGGCCGCTGCCCAGAAGCTGCCCCCCCCCTTCCTGGCCGAAGGCAACCGCCCGAAGCCCTTCCGCGTGGCCCTGATTCCCGATCGGCAGTAGCGTATTCTAAACACAACAATCGCAAGATATATCCTTATTTGAATGATGGCACCTTTACAAATGATCTAAACTCGACAATACTTTATATGTATACGAGCTGGTCCATTAAACACGACCTGTTGATCTTTGTGGAGCCCAATGACGTCCCTCTTCCATCCCACCAACTGGAGCAAGGCCTGTTCTTCCTGGATCCATGAGATCCATGTGGTCTTCGACCCTCCAGCTCCGGTGGATCCTGGCAGAGGTGGATTCCTCCGGCTCATGCGCTGGAGCACCCCAAGGGTGGCCACCCTGGTGATTCTCAGTTTCACCTTGCACTGCACGCGCCCTCCGGTCTCGCTCTCCACTCCTGAGAGTCGCTCGGGGGATGGCGCCAACGCTGCTGAAGGTCAGCCCTACGTGGAAGAGGGTCTGGCCAGCTGGTACGGTGGAAATGATGACGGCTTCGCAGGCCGGCCCACGGCCAACGGGGAAATATTCGACCCAGAGCAGTACACCTGTGCCCATCGGACTCTGCCCCTCGGCAGTTTCGTGGAAGTCGAAAACCTCGACAACCACAAGCGGGCCGTATTGCGAGTGAACGATCGCGGTCCATTCATCAAGGGCCGAATCCTGGATCTCTCCAAAAAGGGTGCCCAGGAGTTGGGCTTCATGGGCCGTGGCACTTCCCGGATCCGCCTGCGTTCCGTGGATGCCATGGGCCTGCCCACGCCTCTGGATGCGGCCCTGGACCATGCAGATCCCTTTGTGGTGCAGGTAGCAGCACTTTCTGATCCCAAGAATATCGAGCTACTTACGCGCGAACTTGAAAACACCTTCGGCGTGGTCACGCTGCAGGGGACCTACACCCGAGGCGGCCAATCCGTGAAGCGGGTGCGCGTGGGCAGCTTCACCCGTCGGCAGGATGCGGAGCAGTCCGCCGAGCAGATCGCCAAGCTCCTCAAGGACCGCGGAGTCGAACCCTTTGTCACGCGACTCCACTGAACCGCAACCCATCTTCCTGATCATTCCCGCTGGAGGACGAGGGCTGCGCATGGGCGGAGGCCTGCCCAAGCAGTTCCGGGACTGGGATGGACGCCCCCTGCTGCAGGCCACCGTCGAGGCCTTCCTGGCCCACGGAATGCCCAACCTTGCGGGCATCGCCCTGGCCGTCCCGGAATCCCACCTGACTGAAGCTCGCAGCTGGTCCTTCGGGGTTCCCTGCGTGGTGGTCCCCGGTGGCGGCACCCGGCAGGAATCCGTGTGGGCGGCCCTGCGCGCCCTACCGAACCGACCCCTTGCCCCAGTGATGATCCACGATGCCGTGCGTCCCTTCCCGCCAGCCGCACCCCTCTGGGAGGCCCTTGATACCCTCAATCGGTTCGATGGTGTCCTGCTGGGGGAACCCTCTACCGACACCCTCAAGCGGGTGGATTCGCGTGGCTGCGTCCTGCGTACCGAGCCGCGCGAGGAGTTCTTCCGGGCCCAGACACCGCAGATCGCCCGCCTGGAGACCTGGCTCAAGGCCTTCCAGTCCGCCCACGAAGCCGGGGTCACGGGTACGGATGACGTGGCCCTCCTGGAACGCCTAGGGCTGACCGTGAAACTCATTCCCAGTCCAAGTTCCAATCTGAAGCTGACCACCCCCGAGGACTGGGAGCGCTCACGCCCCCACTGACCACAGTGTGTGGTCATTACACCCACAAAGTGTCCTTACGAGCACAATCTAAGTCATGAAATGATTTAGATTGTGCCGTGGCACAGAATTGGCATGTGGAACCGCGAGGATTCCCATGCCCCGCACTGTCACGCCCCAGACCCTGAGCCGAGAGATCACGATCTCCGGCCATGGCCTGCATGGCAACCGGCCCTGCTCCGTGCGGCTGGTGCCCGTGACCACCCTTTCGGGCCTGACCTTCGTCCATACCCCCACCGGCACCGAGATTCCCGCCAAGGCGGAACTCGCCGGTGACCTTGTCCTCTCCACCACCCTGGTGAAGGACGGCGTGCGACTCCAGACCATCGAACACCTGCTGTCCGCCCTGTCCGGTCTGGAGGTGGAGCACCTTCGCATCGAAGTGGACGCCGAAGAACTGCCCATCCTGGACGGCAGCGCCGCCCCCTGGGTGGACGCCATCCTGCAGGCGGGTCTCCAGGCCCTGGAGGGTCGTCGCCGGTTCATGAAGATCACCCGGCCCGTGGAAGTGCGGAATGGCGACCGCTGGATTCGCGCCCTGCCCTTCGATGGCTTGCGCCTCCGCTACGTCATTGATTTCCCCATTCCCGCCCTGGGCCGCCAGAGCCGCGAACTGAGCCTCACGCCGGAGAAGTACCGCCGTGAACTGGGTGCCGCCCGCACCTTCTGCCTGGCCCAGGAAATCGACCAGATGCGCGCCCGTGGGCTGGCCCTTGGCGGCAGCCTGGACAATGCCGTGGTTTTCGGCGCCGAGGGCCCCTTGAACGAATCCCTCCGCTTCGAGGACGAAGCCGTGCGCCACAAGATGCTCGACCTGGTGGGCGATCTGGCCCTGCTGGGCGCGCCCCTGCTGGGTCTCGTGGAGGCCCACGCAGCCGGCCACGCCCTGCATGTGGCCCTGGCCCAGGCCATCCTTGCCGACCCCAGTTGCTGGGAATGGACCGAAGAGGCCGAACCCGCGAACGTGCGGTTCTTCTTTCAGGCTGCCGACCTCAGTGCTGCCGCCCAGACGGCCTGAGCCGATCAGCATTTCCAGTTGCGGTGCTGCCACTGAAGCTGGCAGGCTGAGTCCTTCACCTTCGAGGTGCACAGGTGTTACTTCATCCCCATCACTGAGCTGACGAACCGGGCGGACCTGCCCGGGTGGGTGGCCGCTCTGGCCAGAAACAGTGAGGGGGAGCTGGCAACCCGGGAGGCCGTGGCCGCCATCCTGGCGGACGTGCGCCGGGACGGGCTGCTGGCGGTACTCGCCTGGACCACCCGGCTGGACGGCGTGCGCTTGGACGCGGCCTTCGCCCGAATTCCCGAGGCAGCCTTGCAGCAGGCCCGCCGAGAGCTTGATCGCACCCAGCCGGAGCTCATGACGGCGCTGCGCACCATGATCGCCAACATCCGCCGCTTCGCCGAAGGGCAGCGGTCCTGCCTGCTGGACCTGGCCCTGCCCCTGTCTGGAGGCGGCACCGTGGGCGAGCGCTGGTGCCCGCTCCAGACCGCGGGCGTCTACATCCCCGGCGGCCGGGCCTTCTACCCTTCCACCCTGGCCATGACGGTCATCCCAGCCCAGGTCGCGGGCGTGGGCCGCATCGTGGGCGTCACGCCCCCAAAGGTCCAGCCCACGCTGCCTGGCGCCTGGGGCGTGGATCCCCTGGTGCTGGCCTGCGCGGCGGAACTGGGCCTCACGGAACTCTATCCCTTCGGCGGCGCCCAGGCCCTGGGCTGGCTGGCCTATGGTGAGCCCACCGTGGATCTTATCGCCGGTCCCGGCAACCGCTTTGTGGCCGAGGCCAAGCGGCAGCTCATCGGCACCTGCGGCATCGATGCCCTGGCCGGGCCCACAGAACTGCTGATTCTCGCGGATGCCAGCGCCAATCCCGCCTGGCTCGCCGAGGATCTGCTGGCCCAGGCCGAACACGATCCCGATGCGGCGGCGGTGCTGGTGAGCGCTGACCGCGCCCTCCTGGAGGCTGTGGCCGTGGAACTCCTTGCCCGCGTCGAGGCCTCGCCCCGCCGGGACATCCTCGAACAGAGCCTGGGCACGCACGGCCGGCTGGTCTGCGCCGACCGGGACCTGGCCATCGCCCTGGCCCAGGTCTGGGCCCCCGAGCACCTCGAACTCTGCGTCAGCGAGCCGGACGCCTGGCTACCCTGGCTCACCACCGCGGGCGCCGTCTTTATAGGCAGCGCCAGTGCCGAAGCCTTCGGCGATTATGGCGCGGGACCGAATCACGTGCTGCCCACGGACCGCAGCGCTCGCTACACCAGCCCCCTGGGCGTGGCCACCTTCCTCAAGCGTCAGAGCCTCCTGCGCCTGACCTCTGCCGATGCGGCGGCCATGGCCCCCTGGGTGGCGCGGCTGGCCGAAGCGGAAGGGCTCCCGCACCACGGCCGCAGCGCCAGTCTGCGCACCCAGTCAGATCCGAGTCTGCGCGCCCAGCATCGTCCCTAGCGCGGCCCTGTTCGACCCAGGTTCCCGCCTCGCTTCTCCTCGCAGAAGGCCCGGCTTTCCTCCTACTCTCAAATTGAGCCCCCATGCCACTCCTACGCCCCGACCTGTCCGACCTGCCCGCCTATCAGCGGCCGCCTGAGCCGTCTGGAGGCCTGCGCCTGCACATGAACGAGGCCGCCAACGACTGGCCCGAAGTGGCCCGGAAGGCCCTCCTGGCGAGGCTTCGCGACCTGCCCTTCAACCTGTATCCAGAGCGCCAGGGCGAGCTCACTGAACGGCTGCGGAGGCGTCTGGGCGTGCCCGAGGGCGGCCTGCTGTTGGGGCCCTCCTCCGGCGCCCTCCTGGACCTGGTGGCCATGGCCGGTCTGACTCCCGGCGACGAGGTGGCCATTCCCGAGCCCGGTTTCAGCCTCTATCCCCTGCTGGTGCGGCGGCACGGCGGCCGGGTGCGGCCGGTGCCCCAGGGCACCGGCTTCCCCCTGGCGCCCTGGTTCCAGACCCTGGACTGCCGCCAGATCTGGCTCACCCTGCCCAACAATCCCACGGGAGCATGGGTTGCTCCGGCGGTGCTGGAGCCCCTGCTGGCCGCGGCGGCGGCCCAGCCCGATCCCCCCCTGGTGGTGCTGGACGAGGCCTATGCAGAGTTCGCCCCGGCCACCCACCGCCTCGCCGTGGACCGCTATCCGAACCTCGTGTTGCTGCGCACCTTCAGCAAGGCCCTGGCCTCTGCCGCCTGGCGCCTCGGCTACCTGGTGGGCGATCCCACCCTGGTCGCGAAGCTCACCACCCTGCAGCTGCCCTACTCCCTGCCCGCGGCCAGCCTGGAGGCCCTGGACGTGGCTCTGGATTTCGCCAGCGAGTTCGAGGCCGTCGTGCGCGCCTTGCCTGAGCGCCGCGATCGCCTCGCCGCCGCTCTGCCCGCCCATCACACCGCTCCGAGCGCCGGCAACTTCCTGCACCTGTCGCCAGATCCCTCGAAGGTCCTGGAGGCCGCAGGCCTGAAGGTGCGCCGCCTGCCCGGCGCCGATGCCGCCCGCATCACCATTCCCACCGAGGAGGGCACGGCTCGCCTGGCCTCCGCTCTCGGCGCGACCCTGCCCGGTCCGGCGCCGAGACCGCGCCGGCGGCTGCTTGTCCTCGACATCGACGGCGTGCTCATCGACGCGGATCGCAGTTTCATGGAGGCCGTGGCCCGCGCCTTGGCGGAACTGCGTCCCACCCTGCCCTGGTCCGACGGGGCCTACCGCGCCTTCAAGCGCCTGGGCGGTTTCAATAATGATTTCCGCCTGACGGCCGGGGCTCTGGCCCTGGCCGAAACCAAAGGAGACGTGAACCTGCAACCGATCGTCGAGCAGGCCGTGGGCCGTGGCTTTCCGGAGCTGGAGGCCCGCATGCAGGCGCTCGAACCCCCGGCACAGGTAGTGGTACAGAAGCACTACGCCAACACCATCCACCTGGAGCGGCCGCTGGTGTCGCTGGCGGAACTCCAGACCACGGGCTGGGAGCTGGCGGTACTGACCGGTCGGCCCCCGGAGGAACTGGAACTGGCCTGGCGAGTGCTCGGCTTCCAGCTGCCCGCGGTCTGTGATGCGGCCCCTCACCTCCGCAAGCCGGAACCTGCAGGGCTGCTGCAACTGGCGGACGCCTTCCGAGCCGAGGAGATCCTCTTCGTGGGCGACACCGTAGACGATGCCGGCTGTCTGCGGGCCGCTGCGGCCCAGCGGCCGGAGTTCCAGTGGCGCTTCGCCGCCCTCGGGCCGGACCGCGCGCGCTTCGTTTCGCCAGCAGATGTCCAAGCCGTCAGCCTGCGCGACCTGCTGCCAATCTTGAACCAGGAGCTGCCATGAGGACCGCCACCCTCCACCGCGCCACCGCCGAAACGGATGTACGGCTGACCCTGCATCTCGATGGTGGCGAGGCCCGCATCCAGACGGGCCTCGCCTATTTCGACCACATGCTGATGCAGCTGGCGAAGCACGGGGGCTTCGGGCTCATCATCGAGGCCACGGGCGACCTGCCCGTGGACTGCCACCACGTGGTCGAGGACGTGGGCCTCTGCCTGGGTGATGCCCTGAGGTCGGCCCTGGGCGACCGCACCGGCCTCACCCGCTTCGCCCACGCCTACGTGCCCCTGGATGAGGCTTTGGCCCGGGTGGTGGTGGACCTGTCGGGCCGCCCCTGGTGCGAGTTCCACGCGGAGCTGCCGCCCATCATCATTGGCGACGGCTTCCAGGTGGAGATGGTCCGGGAGTTCTTCATCGCCCTGGCCATGCGCGGGGGCCTCGCCCTCCACGCAGACCTGCTGCGAGGGGTGAACACCCATCACAAGGTCGAGGCCCTCTTCAAGGCCCTGGCGAAGGCCTTGCGCCAGGCCACGCGGGTGGAGGGCACCAGCGTTCCCTCCACCAAGGGGACGCTCTCCGCATGAGCGAACCGGACGTGATCACCCTCATCGACTACGACGCGGGCAACCTGGCGTCCCTGGAAGGCGCCCTGGATCGTCTGGGGCTGCCCTACCAGCGCGCCGCGACACCCGATCAGGCCGCCCTCGGCGGGCCCATCGTGCTACCGGGCGTAGGCCATTTCGAGGCGGCGCAACGATCGCTGCGCGAACGCGGCTGGTGGCGGCTCCTGCCGACCCTGGTGGCCGAGGGCCGGCCCCTGCTGGGCATCTGCCTGGGCCTGCAGCTGCTCGCCGAGGGCAGCGAGGAAGCCCCCCGGGCCTCCGGACTAGGGCTCCTTCCCGGCATCGTGCGGCGCCTGGGGCCGGGCGTGAAGGTGCCCCACATGGGCTGGAGTCGGGTGCGCCAGTACAATCCCCATCCGGCCCTCGCGGATCCTCAGGGCGGTTGGCTCTACTTCGTCCACAGCTTCGCCCTGGAACCCTCCGTGCAGACCGTCTTCGTGGCCGAGCACGGCCGGCCCTTCACCGCCATCGCCGCCCGGGGCTCTGTCCTGGGCTTCCAGCCCCATCCCGAGAAATCCGGGCCCGTGGGCCTGCTCATGCTGAAGTCCGCCCTGGCCTGGATGGGCATCGCGGCACCTGCACCGGAGGTGCCATGCAACTGATTCCGAGCCTGGACCTGATGCAGGGCCGCCTGGTGCGGCTGCGCCACGGCGACCCAAAGCAGGCCACCTTCTACGATCTCGATCCCGAGGACTGGATCGGCAGCCTGGCCGAGGCCGGCGCGCGGCGCATCCACCTCGTCGACCTGGACGGCGCCTTCGGCAAGCACCGCCAGGGCCGGTTCACGGCCATTCCCGTGCGCTTCCCCGAGATCCGTTTCCAGCTGGGTGGCGGGCTGCGGGATCGCGCCGCCATCGAGGGCGTGCTGGACCTGGGCTTTGACGCAGTGGTCGGCACCCTCGCCGTGGAACATCCAGCGTCCCTGCGGGGACTGTCAGGCGAGCACATCGTGGCCGCCCTGGACCTGAAGGGCCAGCGCATCGTCACCCGCGGCTGGCAGGCCGCCAGCGAGTGCGCCGCCACTGAGGTCTTCGAGGCCCTGCTGTCGCTCGGTCTCAACCGGGCCCTGGTCACCGACGTGAGCCGCGACGGAACCCTGGAGGGCCCCGGCCTCGAAGCCGCGGCCTGGGTGGCGAAACAGGGCTTCCAGGTGCAGGCCTCGGGCGGCATGAGGGCCCTGGACGATCTCGCGCTGCTGTCCGAGATTCCGGGCGTGGTGGGTGCCATCTGCGGCAAGGCCCTGATGGAAGGCTTCATCCTCCTGGACGATCCCGGCACCCGCAGAGCGCTGGCGGGCGGCGCCTGATGCCCGCCAAGCGCATCATCCCCTGCCTGGACGTGAAACAGGGCCGCGTCGTGAAGGGCGTGCAGTTCAAGGATCTCCGGGTTCTCGGCCACCCGGCCGAATTGGCGCGCCGCTACGATGCCGAGGGCGCGGACGAGCTGGTCTTCCTCGATATCGCGGCCTCGCTGGAGAACCGGGGCACCCGGGAATCCTGGGTTCGCGAGGTGGCGCACGAACTGAGCATCCCCTTCACCGTGGGCGGCGGCGTCACCCACGTGGACGATGCCCGGAGCCTGCTGCGCTCAGGCGCCGACAAGGTGGCCGTGAACACGGCCGCTTCCCTGCGACCAGCCCTGGTTTCCGAGCTGGCGGACGCCTTCGGCCGCCAGTGCGTGGTGGCGGCGGTGGATGTGAAGCGTGACCTGGAGCTGGGCTGGCGCGTGTTCCTGAAAGGCGGCACCGAACCCACGGACCGCGCCGCCCTGGATTGGCTCTGGGAGCTGGACCACCTCGGCGCCGGGGAGATCCTGCTCACCTCCATGGACCGGGACGGCACAGGCGATGGCTTCGACCTGATGCTGCTGGACCTGGCCTCGCAGCTGCCCATTCCTCTCATTGCCTCCGGTGGCGCAGGCAGCGAGTTGCATTTCCTCGAGGCCTTCGAGCACGGCGCAGACGCGGCGCTGGCCGCCACGCTTTTCCATGAGGCCATCCTCCCCATTCCCCGGCTCAAGGCCTATCTGGCCGAGCACAACCTCTCCGTACGGAGCTGACATGGACCTCGACTTGCTCCGCTTCGGGCCTGACGGCCTCCTTCCCGGCATCGTGCAGAGCCCCTCGGGCGAGGTCCGCATGCTGGCCTGGCTCAACCGCGAGGCCCTCCAGCGCACCCTTGCGACGGGCTTCGTCACCTTCTGGAGCCGTTCCCGGCAAGCCTTGTGGGTGAAGGGCGAGAGCAGCGGGAATCGGCTGCGACTCCTCCAGATTCGTCCCGACTGTGATGCTGATGCCCTGCTCATTCTGGCGGATCCAGAGGGCCCCAGCTGCCACCGGGGCACCGACAGCTGCTTCGATGCCACTGCCGAAGGAGACCGGAACATCGGCCCGTGGCCTGCCACCCTGCCTTGGCTGGGTCGGCTGGAGACCCTGCTCCGCACAAGGAAAGCCACGGCGGATTCCGCCGGCAGCTATACCCAAAAGCTCTTCGCCCAGGGCGTGGACCGCATCGCGAAGAAGGTCGTGGAGGAAGCAGGGGAAGTGATCCTCGCCGCCAAGAATGACGACCGCGAGGCCTTCCTGGGCGAGGCCGCCGATCTGCTCTTTCACCTGGAGCTGCTGCTGCTGGAGAAGGATGCGAGTCTGCTCGACGTGGTAGCGGTGCTCCACCACCGCCACGCGGACCGAGCCGGAGGGACTTCCTGATGCCCGTCCGCACGCCGCACTTTCCCGACCTGCTGTTCAGCTCCGCCGCCCGGCTCCGGCGCTGGGAGGACGCCCTCATGGGCCTGCTCGCCGCTCACGGCTATTGCGAACTGCATCCCTCCCTGGTGCTGCGGGAACCCGCGCCCGACGGGGCCCTCCGCTTCTTCGATGGCGACGATCTGGTGGCGTTGCGCTGGGATTTCACGGTAGCCCTGGCCGGCCTGCTGGCCAAGGGCTTTCCCACCCCGCCACCCCGCCTCTCCTATGCCGGCGCCGTGTTCCGTCGTGCGGTCCAACCCTGGGAGGCGGTGGAGCGTTTCGAGGTGGGCTGCGAGCGCATCCAGCCGGAGGGAGAACCTTCGGGCGAAGCCGACGTGGAACTGGCGCGCCTGCTCATGGCCATCCCCGGCATCCTCGGGCTGAAGAGCGCCATCCTGCACCTGGGCAACGCGGCGCTGGTGCGTCGGCCCCTGGAAGCGGAAGGTTTGTCAGCGGAGCTTTCCAACGCGGTGGTGGCGGCTCTCTCCCGGCGTTCGCCCCACCGGGTGCGGGAGGTGCTGGACGGCCATGCCGCCGCGCTGCGGCTCTCGGCCCACGCCGAGGCGCTGCTCTCCGAGCTGGACGGCCCCGGTACCCTCGTCGCGCTGGAAGCCAGCCCCTACGCGGAACTGCTGCAAGCTGAGCGGGCCCAGATGGACCGTGCCCTCAAGGCCCTGCTGCCCCTGCTGCCGCCCAATCTGGAGCTGCGGGTGGACCTCGCCGACGTGGCCGGCCTCGACTTCTACACGGGACCGACCCTGCGCCTCTGGGCCCCGGGCGCCCAGCAGGAGCTGGCCGCGGGCGGCCGCTATGACCGCCTCTTCCCCGGCCTGGGCCGACCCTGGCAGGCGGCGGGGTTCTGCGTGCGCCTGTCGCGCCTCCTGGACCTGGCTGAAACCCGGCCCGACCTCTTCGAGGAGCCCCGATGAGCCACAGTTCCCTGCTCATCGCCTTCCCCAAGGGCAGGCTCGGTGACGAACTGGTGCCGAAGCTGGTGGGCACACCACTCGCGCTGGACGCCGAGGCCCTGAAGTCGCGCGTGCTGCGCATTCCCACGGCCCTGCCCGGAGTCTCGGCCCTGCTGCTCAAGGGCGCCGACCTGCCGCGCTATGTGGCAGCCGGGGTGGCTGCCCTGGGCATTGTGGGTTCGGACACCCTGGACGAGATGGACATGGACCTGCTTGAACTGGCGGATCTGGGCTTCGGTGCCTGCCGGCTCTCACTCTGCGCCCAGGTCGGCGTCACGCTGGACGCGCTGCGCGCCAGGCCCCACCTGCGCCTGGCCACCAAGTTCCCCAAGGCCACCGAAGCCTGGCTCACCCGGGAGGGCCTCACCGCCGAACTGGTGCCCCTCAGCAGCAGCGCCGAACTGGCCCCGTTGCTGGGCCTGGCGGATGCCATCGTGGATCTGGTGCAGACCGGCGGCACCCTGCGGGCCCATGGCCTGGTGGAGACCCTGGTGCTGGGTCGATCCTCCGCCCGCCTGGTGGCCGCCCGCGGCGCCTACCTCAGCGAACCCGGTCGCATCCGGCCCCTGGCGGACCTGCTCATTGCGGCACTGCGGTAGCCAGACGATCTGTGCAGTCAGGTCCTTCGAGATTGTCATGGCTGTGTCTCATGGGTGGATAGCCGAGCGGTTGTGGCAAGATCTGCCAGGAGTTCCCATGACCAGCCACCGCCACTCCATGCTTCCCCTGCTACTGGTCCCCAGCGCGCTTCACGGCCAGGTGCCTGCCCGCCCGCCCCAGCCAGTCCGCCCACCTCTCATGGCCCCAAGCCCTCGCCCGGGCGCCCCGGTCATGAGCCCATCCGATCAGGCGCGGCTCGCGGACCTAATGGCCCAGCACCACCGGGTGAAGGCTCGGCTGAGCCCGGAGGAGCAGGCCGACCTGGATCGCCTGACCGCCACGGTGAAGCGCCAGCTCTTCGCCCGGCCCCTGCCGCTCAACCTGCTGTTGGCGGTCACGAATAGGGTGTCTGGTGACATAGCCGGTCTCGCGCCGCAAGAGGCTGCCAGCCTCGGGGAGTATGTCCTCGGCGGCATCGCCGCCGGCGGTGCGCTGGGGCAAGGAACTTCCACTGTTGGCGGAATGGCCGTGGGCACTGGTTCGGCGGCCATCGGCGCCGCCGCAGGTCACGGTTCGTCCCAGCAGTCCCTGCTGAACGCCACCAAGCAGATGCAGGAGATGCAGATGAGCTTCAACCTGCAGTACCTTCAGCTCCAGTCGCAGATGCAGAACGAGAACCGTTCCTATACCGCCGTCAGCAACATCATGAAGACCAAGCACGACACGGTGAAGAACAGCATCAGCAACATCCGCTGAGCCTCGAGTGGCTGCGGATGGGAAACGAACGCCCATTTGGGTTCGGTCTCTCGATGGGGCAATGAAATCCGGGGTGGAGTTCCTCAGCCCTTGTCGGCGTCCTGGGGTGTTCGGCCTTCCCACCCTTCCAACTTCTGGTGGCTCAGCTTCCCCACCACAGCAACCGCCGCAGAAACGGCACGCCCAGGTTGGCGTGGAGCGAATAGGACACCAGCAGGCCCAGCACGAAGCCCAGGCTGGCGCGGGTCAGGGACAGGGGCCGGGCCAGCCGGGGCCACAGTGCGCCCCAGCAAAGCCCCACCGCGGTGCCCCAGGCGAGGGCCCAGGCCGAGGGATACAGGACGAAGGCCAGGGCGAGCAGGAGCAGGGGCACGGCATTGGGCAGGCGCTCCAGCCGCTTCTGAATCCAGGGGAGACCAGCGACACCCACCGCCAGGGCGAAGAGGGCCAGGACCGGCGCCCAGGTGCTCTCCAGGTTGAAATCGAACCAGGACTTGGAGACCACCAGACCCAGCAGCGTCAGCGCCCAGAACGGGCCGAGGCGACGGGTAGAGGGCACCAGCGGTTGGCCTTCGGGCCAACGGTTGAATCCGCCCAGGCAGGCCGCCAGGCCCGCGCCGAGGAAGGTGAGGACAGGATGCCAGCTGGCCGCGAAGAGCCAGGCCGCGATCCAGAGCCAGAGGCCCAAGCCAGCGCCCTCCCGGGGGACCGAGCGGACCACCAGCAGCAGGCCCAGGCCCAGCAGCGCACAGAGCGCAGCCAGCCCCAGGTGGCGGGTGTCCCAGAAGCCCAGGTTCAGGCTCCGGGCCAGGGCCAGGGCGCTCAGCAGGGCCAGCACTCCGGCCACGCGCAGGGCGGTTTTTCCCGACAGCCAGGGCAGGAGTCGACAGAGCCGGTCCATCACGGGCAGCGCCAGGATCGGCAGGGCCATGAGCAGGGTGGCCGGACGGTTCAGGTCCAGGCGATACAGGGTGAGCATCTGGAACAGGCAGCCGAGGTAGAGGAAGAGCCAGATCGCGTTCATCGGCGGGTCTCCCGGAGCCAGGTGCCGGAAGGCGTGCTGGCGATGGGCGTGGGGCTGGGCTGCCCGGGCAGGTCCTGGGTGTAGCGGAGGAGCCGGCCTTTCTCGAAGGTGAGGATGCGGTAGCCGTTGTTCTTGAAGGGCCAGCGCGTCACGCGACGGGGCGCATCACCCAGGGCCGTGGTCACCACGAACTTGGTACCCGGGAAATCGGGTGTGTCGTCCCGGAAGCGACCTTCCGAGTCGAACACGGCGTCCTGGTGCCAGTGCCCCGTGAGCACGATGGGCACCTGGCGCTCCAGGCAGAGCCTGACGAAGGCATCCCGATAGCCAAACAGCGGCCCGCCGCTCTTCTCGCCATCGCCGTGGAGTGCGGCTCCGGGCGGGAAGGTCGGGTGATGCATCTGGACCAGGGGCACGCGGCCTTCCAGGGTGTCCAGCTGCTCCCGAAACCAGTGGATCTGACTGGGTGTGAGGCGATCGCGGCCGTGGGCCGAGTCGAGGCTAAGCACGGCGAAAGGTCCCAGGTTCACCCGATGGGTCGTGCGCGGACCAAAGTAGGTGAGGAAGCGGGCCCAGCCACCCCGCTCGTGGTTGCCCGGGCAGGCGATCACCGGAATTCCCAGGGCCTCCAGGCGCCGGAACTGGCCCAGCAGAAAGCGGTACCAGGCCTCGTTGGAGTCGTAGGCCATGTCGCCGGAAGCCAGGAAAGCCTGGGGTCGCAGAACGGCCATCTCATCGACAAAGTGTTCGAGGACCACTTCCTTGCCAGTATTCGGGAAGCAGGCCGCATGCACCAGCATCAGGTTGTCGGGCAGGATGCCCTGCCCCCAGTGTTCGAGCCCGTCCACGGGTCGCCTCAAGGCACCCTGCACCGGCGTGGGATCGGCCAGAGTGATGAAGTAGCGGTTCCCCTGGCTGCGGTGCCCGAGGATGCGCCGTTGCCCGGTTTCAAGCCTGAACCCCCACTGCCGCTCCACCGCATTAGCGGCCATGCGCCAGGGTACGAAGGGCAGGCTGGTGGCGAATTCCACCTCGAAAGATTGTCCGGCGGGCACGATGGCCGGGGCGCCCAGGCGGGGCGCGTCCAGGCGCGTGCGCAGGGGCAGCCCCACGACCAGCAGGGCCGCGGCGGCGCAGGCGTAGGGCAGGATCCAGTGCCTCATGGTTGCCGCCCGATGGGTTTGTTATGGGAGAGCAGGAATTTCGACCACTGATGAAAGCCCTGGCCCAGGCGGGTCATGGCGCGGGCCCGCTCGGGCTCTTCAGCGCTGTGGTCCCGGGGCGTGGATTCGTCGATGCGATACAGCGCCGACCGGCCACCAGGTTCGATGTTCACGTACCAGTCGCCCTGGATCAGGCCCACCCGCGCGGGCCGGCGGAAGGTGGTGAAGGTGAAGGCGGCGGCCTTGTCCGCCCAGGCCGGATCCAGCAGATCCTTGCCCAGGGTCTGGTGGTCGAGGGGATGGCCCAGCAGCGAAGCCAGCGTGGGTAGCAGGTCCATCTGGGTGCCAAGAGTGGAAATGCGTTCAGGCTTCAGGAGTTTCGGCGCGTAGATGACGCACGGGATGTGGTGCACGCCCAGGGCGAGATCGCCGAAGCGCTTGTCCACGAGGCCACGGGGGATGCCGTGATCGGCCCACAGCACATAGACGGTGTTGGCAAAGCCGGGACTCTGCTCCGCCCGCTCGAAGAACTTGCGCAGGCTGTAATCCATCAACCGGACAGCGTTGTACTCCTCGTTGTCCACGAACCCCGCCCGTTCCAACTCGGCCTGGGCTTTGAAGTCCCGGTGGAAATCCTTCAGATGCTCGGGAATGGTGAAGGGCGGGTGGTTGCCGCTGGTCTGGATGTAGGCCCAGTAGGGGGCCTGTTCCTTTTCCATAACGGCCTGGGCTTCCAGCAGCAGGTCGGCATCGCAGACGCCCCACACGTCGACCCTGGGCCCCTTGAAGAAGCCCTCTTCGTAGAGCTTCAGGTCCTTGAAATTGTTCTTCAGGATGCCCCGCATCTGAGCCCAGTTGGCGCTGCCGCCCAGGAAGTAGGCTTTGCGATAGTCATCGAAGACGCTCAGCGCCGAGTGCTGATCCAGCAGCAGGGGGTTGCGAGTGGCGTTCTGGACCGAGCTCACGTCGGGGATGCCGAACAGTGTGGCGAACATGGAGCGGCTGGTGTTCTCCATGGCTACGTGGAAGCGGTCGAAGAAGATGCCCTTGGCCGCCAGTTCATCCAGATAGGGCGTGGGCTTCAGGGGATTGCCCAGCACGCCGGTCTTGAAGCCCGCGAGGCTCTCCAGCTGGATGAGGACAATGTTCGGGTGGCCCTGGATCCGGGGGCGGGGTTCCTGATGGCGGCGCAGGGTGGGCAGTCCCTGGTCGTCGAACCGGACGGGAATGCCGAAGTAGTCGGCCATGGCTGGCTGGGTGGCTTTCACCTGGTCCAGGTCGAAGCCCCCGTCCATGTCCTGGCGGGTTTCCAGGAAGAAGAGGATGGGGTTCAGGGCCAGGTGCGCATGGAAGCCCTGCTTCGCCTCGAAGGCCTCGGACCAGCGCAGGGGATAGGCACTCCACTTGGCCCACATGAGTGCCAGCAGGCCGAGCGTGAAAGCGACATTGACTGTCCTTCTCGCCCAGGGTGCAAGCCGAAGCCCGGCCAGCCCCCGCGTGAGGCGCCGTAGGCCCCAGAGGGCTGCGGAGGTGAGCAGCAGGAGGGCCAGGGCCAGGCGGCCAAAGGGATAGCTCTCCCACATCATCCGGAAGCTGGTGGCGGCATTGTCCAGAAACATCAGGAGGGTGCCATTCAGGCGGGTGTGGATGTAGCCGTAGCTGCCTGCGTCCACCAGGTAGCCGAAGATCAGCAGGGCGATGAGGCAGGTCGCGAAGGCGGCCCAGAGCCAGCGTCCGCTGCGGGACGAGAGGCCGTGCCCGGGGGTGCCGTACCGGTAGCCCGCCGCGAGCAACAGGAAACCCACCAGGATGGGCCGGGCGGCCCGATCGTCCACCATGGCCACCAGCACCATGGCCACGTAGGTCGCAAGGGCCGCAGCCAGAAGCCAGGGGGCGAGCCGCCGGCGCCAGGTTGCGACTCCCGGTTGAGGGTTACCCGCCCCCAGCAGCAGCCAAGCTGGCAGCACCAGGATGGCCGCCAACCGCAGGTCGAATTTCAGGCCCAGGTAGAGCGAGCGCCAGGTATCCGGGTCCTGGAGGCCATGCAGGCCTTCGAAGCCCGCGAGAAAGCCCACCCGCGCCAGGGAGAACACCACTCCCAGCGCCGCGAGCAGCAGCAGCATGCTGAGGATCTTGGGTCGGTTTGAGGCACTCATAGCTCATCCACGCAGCCTCAAAGGGCTTCTGGCTCCAGTTCGGATTTCGGGTTCAGGGCTCAATGCCATTATTGCTGGGGTTCAGACCGGAACCTCACCGTAAATGTTGTCCCGCTGCCAGGGTTCGAAGCCGGCAGCGCGGATCAGGCGGGTCATTTCGTCCTCGTTGACGCTGTAGCAGGTGCCTGCGGCGCTGACGACGTTCTCCTCAAGCATGAGGCTGCCCATGTCATCGCAGCCGTAGTGCAAGGCCAGTTGGCCGGTCTTGCGGCCCATGGTGACCCAACTGCTCTGGATGTGCGCGAAGTTGTCCAGGAAGATGCGCGCCACGGCGATGGTGCGGAGGTACTCCACGTCCGTGGGCTTGGGCACCTTGCCTTCCCAGGGCGTGTGGCCGCTCTGGAAGGGCCAGGCGGCGAAGGCCGTGTAACCGCCACCCCCCCCGTTGGCCTTGTTGCGGGCCAGGGCCCGGTCCTGCTGGTCACGCAGCACCTGGAGGTGGTCGATGCGCTCGGCGAGGGTCTCGGTGATGCCGAACATCATGGTGCCCGTGGTCTTCAGGCCTTCCTCGTGGGCAGCCTCCATGACCTCGAGCCACTTCTCCCGGCCACCCTTCAGCGGCGCAATCTTCTTGCGGATGCGATCCACCAGGATCTCGGCGCCGCCGCCGGGAATGGAGCCGAGGCCCGCGGCGCGTAGCTCCGCAATGGTCCCGCGCAGGCCCAGCCCACTCAGTTTCGCCATCATCTGAATCTCCACCGGGGAGAAGCCGTGGACCCAGATGCCCAGATCGTGATGAAGGTAGCGCACCAGATCCAGATAGTAGTCCCAGGGCAGATCGGGGTTCACGCCGCCCTGGAGCAGGAAGCCCGTGCCACCGAGGGCCTTGGTCTCCTCCGCCTTCTGCTTCAGCTGCTCCCGGGTGAGCACGTAGCCGCGGCTGTCGCCGGGCTTGTGGTAGAAGGCGCAGAAGGTGCAATAGACGTTGCAGACGTCCGTGTAGTTCACGTTCCGGTCGATGACGAAACTGACTCGCCTGGGATCGTTGTGGCGATCCCGGACGGCCGTGGCCGCCACGGCGAGATCAGTCAGTTCCGCCTGTTCCAGAAGCATCAGGGCCTCGGCCGCGGCGATGCGGCGGCCCTGCTGGACTTCGCCCAGGATCGCCTCCGGCGTGGCGAGTGGGGAAGGCATCACTGGACTTTGTACCCCATCACCTGGAGGCAGCGGCGGCAGACACATTCCTGACCCTCCACGCCGTGCTGGAAATGATCCAGGGTGTAGGGACAGCGGCATTTCTCGCAGACCTGGGTGGGCTCGGTGCTGGTCTTGGGGGCGTAGAGATGGGTGGGATCGGGCATGGGGGACTCCGGCCCTCCAGGATAGCGTGGATGGTGACGGTTCCGAACCTTCCCCGTTCGCGGCAAAGGCGGCCAGAAGGCCGCCTTTGATGGAACAAGGCTGACCGGTTGTCTACTCTTCGACGACGGCGGCCTTGGCGCTCTCGTGGGGGCGGGTGTTCCGCTTGTCCTGGAGCTTGTGGGCCTGCGCCTCCAGTTTCTCGACGGCCTGGGTGATGCTGGCATACATGTCATCGGTGGTCGCCGAGGCCACAAAGGCACTGGCGCGCGTCTTCAGCGTGATCTCGGCCGAGTGGCGGTGCTTCTCCACACTCAGGATCACGTGGACATCGATGATGTCGTCCAGGTAGGTGGCCATCTTGTCCAGCCGCTCCTTCGTGAACTGCTTCAGGGGCTCGGTGAGCTCCATGTGGCGGCCGGTATAGTTGACCTTCATGGGATGCTCCTGAAAGGGGCCGGTTGGCCCGAAATGGATGGATCCGGCACGATCATCGGCGCCGGCGTTGGGAAGCGGGGGGAATCTTCAATTCCTCTCGGTACTTGTTGACCGTGCGGCGGGCCACCTTGATGCCATCCCGCTCCAACAGGCCCGCGATGGCCTCATCGGACAACGGCTTGGCGATGTCCTCCGCGGAGACAAAGGCCTTGATCCGGTGTTTCACCACGGTGGCGGAGATATCGGACTCCTTGGGCCGGGCCGAGAAGAAATAGTTCAGGTCGAAGAGGCCCTGGGGCGTGTGGATGGTCTTCGCCTTCACCACCCGGCTGATGGTGCTCTCGTGGAAACCGGTCGCCTCAGCCACGTCGCGCAGCACCATGGGGCGCAGGCTCTCGATGCCGTGCTCGATGAATTCCTTCTGCAGGTCCACGATCTGGGCCGACACGCGCAACACGGTGCGATTCCGGTCCTCCACGCCCCGGATGAAGTCCCGGGCGCTGCGGAACCGCTCTCGGATGAAGTCCTTGTCGGATTTGGCCTCACTGGAGGCCATGAAGCGCTGGTACTCGCCGTTCACCTTCAGGCGGGGCAGGCCCTCGTCGTTGAGGTACACCTTCCAGTTGCCATCTTCGCCCTTGAGCACCACCACGTCGGGCTTCACCACACGTTCGCCTTCGGGATCAAAAGCGCGACCCGGGGAGGGATTGAGGTGCTTGAGCTGCTCCATGGCCAGACAGAGTTCATCGTCGGTACAACCCAGGGCCCGGCGCAATTTGGCGCTGTCCCGTTGGGACAGGAGTTCCGTGAAGTCCTGGATGATGCGCACGGCCAGGTCATCGGGTTCGGCGCCGGCGTGGCGCAACTGCAGGAGCAGGCTCTCCTTGACGGTGAAGCAGCCCACGCCCGAGGGGTCGAATTCCTGGAGCACATCCACGGCCGCGCACAGGGCCTCTTCGGTGACTCCAAGATCCGCTGCCAGCGCCGCCGGCGTGACTTCCAACGACTGCTGATCGGGGTCCATCCGCAGGAAGCCCTTGGGGTCCATACGGTCGATGAGCCGTTCCACCAGCGCGGCCCGGGGATCGTCATTCTCCAGGGTCTCGTAGAGCTGCGCCACCAGATGGTCCTGCAGGGATTCGAAGGCGCTGAGCCGATCCTCCCAGGAGAGCCGGTCTTCTTCCGGCAGATTGCTGGTGCGGGGCAGATCCTGATCCCAGCTGTTCTCGGCACCCAGTTCAGTTTCCTGGACCTGAGCCACGCCCTCCTCAGTGAACTTCTCCAGATCACCTTCGGGATTCATCTCGCCGGCACCATCCAGCAGTGGTCCCAGGTCGACTGTGTCCGTCCCTTCCGGAACTTCCCCGGCATCCGACATCTGCTCGGCAGAGCCCTCGGTCACATCCGAATCCCGGCCCTCTTCGATGGCCTCAAGGGTCGGTACTTCGTCGGCATCCTCCGCCAGCTCCAGCAGAGGGTTGTCCTCCAGTTCCCGCTCGATGGTCTGCGACAACTCCTGCAGGTTCATCTGCCACAGCTTCAACTTCAGCTGCATGGCCGGCGTGAGGGCGAGGGTCTGGCTCTGGGCCAGGCGTTGGGAGAGGAAGGGTCCGGCAGCCATCAGTCCAACCTGAACCGGTCGCCCAGATAGACCCGGCGGATGTCCGGATCCTCTGCGATCTCGCTGGGCGTGCCGTTTTTCATGATCATCCCGTCCGCCAAGATATAGGCCCGGTCGGCGATTCGCAAGGTCTCACGGACATTGTGGTCGGTGATAAGGACGCCGATGCCTCGCGCCTTGAGGTCGGTGATCAGGCCCTGGATCTCCAGCACGGACTTGGGATCCACCCCGGCGAAGGGCTCGTCCAGTAGCATGATCTTCGGCTCGGTCACCAGCGCCCGGGCCAGTTCGCAGCGCCGCCGCTCACCGCCGGAGAGGCTCATGCCCTGGGTATCCCGCACTTTCTCCAGGTGGAATTCAGCCAACAGACGCTCGCACCGTTCTTTCTGCTCCGCCTTGGGGATGGGTTGCAGTTCGCCCAGGGCCAGGAGGTTCTCCCACACCGTCAGGCCCCTGAAGATGCTGGATTCCTGAGCCAGGTAGCCGATGCCCAGTCGCGCCCGGCGGTGCATGGGCAGGGACGTCACATCCTGCCCCAGCCAGCGGATGGTGCCCCGATCCGGGGCCTCCACTCCCACCACCATGTAGAAGGTCGTGGTCTTGCCAGCGCCGTTGGGCCCCAGGAGCCCCACCACTTCCCCCATCTCAACGCAGAGGCTCACGTCCCGGACCACGGTGCGTTCACCGTAGCGCTTCTGGAGGTTCAGGGCCTCAAGACAGTGGGTGGGTTCGGTCATGGTTCTATCAGAACACACGTGGCCGCTCTTTGGTTCCGGCCTACCATCCGGTGCCGGTGCCCTTGCCGCGCACACTACCCTGCCAGCGCACGATCTGGGGACCCGGCTCCAGTTCCAGCGCCTCGCCCTGCCCTTCGCCCAGGCGGCCCCGCAGTGTGACGGCGCCCTGGGCATGCACGAGCTTCACGGAGCGGTCTGCGCCCAGAGTGACCGTCACGGTATCTGCAGCCAGCCGCCAGCCCTGGCCCTGGCACTCCACGCCCCCGCTGAGGAGGATGCGCTGGGTTTCGCTCTGGCCCCGCTCGGCCCGCAGGAACAGATCGCCATCGGCCGCGGCCAGGGTGCCATTGAGACCCTCGGGGAAACTGACCACTTCGCCCTTGCGCAGGATGCGGGGACCCGAGAGCCTTTCCCGCAGGCGGCTCCAGGCGGCAGGTCGGCCCGTGAGCGTCCAGAGTGCGTCCTCCCACACCAGTTTGGCACCCCGCAGGTTACCGCCGGAAAACAGGTTCACCTGCACGGGGCCCTCGATGGTCCAGGCGCGCGGAGCGCCCTGACCGGCGCCTCCGGTGAAGGTGCCATCCTCGCCGCGGCCCAGGACCGGGCTCTGGAGCTTCCAGTGCCGGTTGGCGCGTTCGACGTCGATGCGGGGTGACGATAGGGTGCGCCGCCCCCAGGTGAGCACCGCCTGACCTTCCGCCACCGCATGACCCACCGGCAGGGATTCGGGCAGATCTTTTCCCGGTGCTTCGCGCATGAGTACCCGCGGTGCGCGCAGAATGAGGCGCTGGCCATCCACCGGCTGATCCCAGATCACGTTCCCTTCCAGGCGCAGGCCCGCCGGCGTCCAGCGGGCGCCGTTGGTGGCGAGCTGCTCCTCCCCGTCGGGCAGGCTGCGGCGAGCCCGGAAGGCGCGCAGTTCTACCTGCTGGAAACTGGCGCCGGGCAAGGGTCTTGGCGCCAGGCCGCCCTGGGCCTCCCCATGCCAGCCATCGACGCGTTCGAAGGCGAGGTGGCCAGGCCAGGTGATGGTTGCCGGTGACAGGTCCGCCACGGAGGCCTGCAGGGAGCCCTCGCTGAGCCGAGCCTTCACGCCCTCCAGGTGACCCGTCAGGAAGCCCGGAGCGGCCCAGAGGCGCTCAGCGTCCATGGCCTGAAGCGTGGCGACCACGGGCGTATCCGTGGGGGACACCCAGCGCACGGGACCATGGTCCACGCGCAGGTTGCCTTCGACGTCCCGGCGCCACCCCGCGGGCAGGTTCCAGACCCCCCGGGTGGAGCCTTCCAGGGATTCCCAGCGCAGGGGCGCCAGACCGTCCCATTCGCCGCCGGTCCAGCGGATGGCCGGCCCTTCCTGTTCGATGTGCCCGCGGCCCAGGGGTTCCTGGGTGCCGGGCTTCATGACCCCGAGATCCATGGGCCCCTGCAAGGTCCAGACCCCGGCCTGGCGCCGGGCCTTGGGCGACAGCAGGCGCCACTGGCCAGCCGCTTCGTCCAGGCGACCCGTCACCTGTTCCAGGCGCAGATCCTCTTCCGAACCCTCGATGGTCTTGTAGGAGAGCAGCATGCGATTGGGCCCCAACTGCTCGGTGAGCGTGCCCACGCTGCCACGGGTGCCCTCGCCGAAAAGCGGATCCCCACCCACGGTGCGACTGGGGCCGCCGTCGGTGCCTCGCATCATGAGCCGGAAGGTGAAGCCCAGGGTGCCCACCAGCAGGAGCCAACCCAGCCTTCGCCAGAGGGGAGCCCGGGCGGGGGGAAGAGCCTGGAGCAGGGTGGACGCTTTCAAGGGACCGCCTCCCCCAGGACTGCGTCCACGAGCCAGGAGCGGCCCCACCGGGCACTGCCCTGGGGCAGCGCGGCCACGCAAAGACGCTCGCCCGGGCGCGGCAGCGTGGGCCGCTCCGAACTGGCGAACCAGGTGAGGGGATCAGGCAGACCTGGCAGTCGCAGCTTCCAGTGGTCCGCCCCAAAAACGGCCGCAGAAGCGACGAGGCCCTCCAGCTTCGCCAGGGGCGGTGCGAAACCCTGGCCGAAGGGCTCCAGCCGGGCCAGGTCCGCGTCACTGGGCAGATCCTCGGGACCGCCATCCAGCAGCAGCGGCGACTTGGCCTGGCCCTGGGCCTGAGCCTCCGCGCCCCGCTGGAGGGTCTGGCGCACGAAGGCGAAGCGGGCCGCGTCGAAGCTGAGGCCGGCCGCGGCCCGATGGCCACCTCCCCCCAGGATGAAGGGCTGGGCCAGGACCAGCAGTTCGCCCAGGTCGTAGCCCTCCGGAGCTCGCAGGCTGCACTGGGCCACGCCCTCGACCACGGTGCAGACGCCCGCGGGCCGGCCGCTGGCGCGCATGCGCTGGCCAGCCACGATGCCGATGACGCCCTTGTGGGCCGTGGGGTCCAGCACCAGATCGAAGGCGCCGTCCTCGGGTTCCGGCAGGCGCAGGGCCAGCTCCTGTTGGATGACGCGGCGCTCCTGGTTGAGGGCCTCCACGCGAACCATGAGCCGCTCGGCTTCTGCCTCGTCCCGCGTCAACAGCAGGCGGACGGCATCCTCCGCGCCGCCCATGCGGCCCACGGCGTTAAGGCGCGGCCCCAGGCCGAAGGCGATGTCCTGGGCGCCCAGCACCCCTTCCTTCTTCGCGGCCCGCAGCAGGGCCGCCAGGCCAGGGCCGTTCCTGCCACTGAGCGAGCGCAACCCACGCCGCACCAGCAACGCGTTCTCGTCCAGCAGAGGCATCATGTCCGCCACGGTACCGATGGCCACGAGCTTGAGCAGTCCGTCCAGAAAGACGGCATCGGCGCCCACCGGAGTTGGCACCGCGCCCAGCAGAGCTTGGGCCAGCTTGAAGGCCACGCCGACGCCCGCCAGGAAGCGGTTCGGGTAGCCGTCCAGGTGGGGATGCACCACGGCGCAGGCTGGGGGCAGGTCCGCGCCCAGTGCATGGTGATCCGTGATCACCCAGTCGAGGCCCAGCTCCGTGCTGGCCTGCACCTCGGCCACGCTGCGGACGCCGCAATCGACGGAGATGAGCAAGGCCGGGTTGCGGGTGGCCTTCAATTCCTGGATGCAGTCCAGGTGCAGGCCATAGCCGTCCGAGAAGCGGTTGGGGATGAAGAAGGACGCGTCGGCGCCCAGCTTCTCCAGGGCCCGCATCAGCAGCGCCGTGGCGGTGACGCCGTCCACGTCATAGTCACCGTAGACCACGATGCGCTCATGGCTCTCGATGGCCCGGCGGATGCGCGCCACGGCAGCGTCCACGCCCGGCAGCAGGTGGGGGTCCGTGCTGCGCGCCCAGGCAGGGTCGAGCCGCCAGGCCAGGGCTTCGGGCCCAGCGATGCCGCGCAGCCAAGCCAGCCGGGCCAGCCGGAGATCCAGCTCCCAGGCCTCCGCAAGGGCCTTCCAGGGCGTCAGTCCCGCCGGAATCTGCCGGCGGAGGCGCCAAGGCTGGGTCGACATTTCAGCCCACGCTGCCCATGTGGGCGAATTTCTGGTACCGCTCTTCGACGAGTTGCTCCGCAGAGAGCTCGGAGAGCTCGGAGAAGGCCTCGATGATGGCCTCCTTGAGGGCCACCGCCGCCGCGTCGAAATCCGCGTGGGCCCCGCCCAGGGGCTCCTTGACGATGCCATCGATGATGCCCAACTCCAGCAGGTGCGGGGCCGTGAGCTTGAGGGCGGCGGCGGCCTTGGGGGCCTGGCTGGCGTCCTTCCAGAGGATGGAGGCGCAGCCCTCCGGAGAGATCACGGAGTAGATGGCGTTCTCCATCATCAGCACACGGTCGGCCACGCCCAGAGCGAGGGCCCCGCCGCTGCCACCCTCGCCGATAACCACCGCCACCACGGGCACTTCGAGCTTGGCCATCTCCAGCAGGTTCCGGGCAATGGCCTCGGCCTGGCCGCGCTCCTCGGCATCCACGCCCGGATAAGCGCCCGGCGTATCGATGAGGCAGAGGATGGGCCGCTGGAATTTCTCGGCCAACTTCATGAGGCGCAGGGCCTTGCGGTAGCCCTCAGGCTTGGGCATGCCGAAGTTGCGCAGGATCTTCTGCTTGGTGTCGCGACCCTTCTGCTGGCCGATGATCATGACGGCATTACCCTCGATCCAGCCCATGCCGGCCACGATGGCGGCGTCATCGCCGAACCGGCGGTCGCCGTGCAGCTCGTCGAAGCGCTCGGTGATGCGCTCGATGTAGTCGAGCGTATAGGGTCGCTTGGGATGTCGCGCCAGCTGGGCCCGCTGCCAGTCCGTGAGGTGCGTGAAGAGGTCGGCCTTCAGCTTGCCGAGCTTCTTCTCCAGCTTCTCCCGCTCCTTGGTCTGGGCCGGGTCCATCTCCATGGCCCGGATCTGGGCCTCCAGCTCAAGCACCGGCTTTTCCAGCTGGGAGAGGTCCATGGCCTGTTCGCCGGCGTCGTCTTTCATGAAACCTCAAGACAGGAAGTCCAACGGTTCAGTGTAGAGGGGCCAGCTACGATTGAATAGGGCAGGCTGACCCGGAGTAGCCTCTGCCTTGCTTGACCAAAACCGGTCTGTGTTTCACAGGCAGGCACAATATCCAAGGGAGAACCCGATCGTGCATGTCAGCCCTTTTCCCCTGCTAGGCCTCAGTGGTGGCATTGCCGCGGGCAAGAGCTTTGTCGCCGCGCGGCTCGCGGCGCTCGGCTGGACCGTCATCGACGCGGACGAGCTGGCACGGCAGGCTGTCGCACGGGGGAGCGAGGGCTTGCGGGCGGTGACTCAGGCCTTCGGTCCCCCCTGCCTCCAGGCCGACGGAGCCCTCGACCGGATCTGGATGGCCGACCAGGTGTTCGCGGACCCTGCCGCCCGGGCCCAGCTCAACGCCATCCTCCATCCGCGCATCGAGGGATTGCTTGCAACTCGCCTGCAGGCACTCCCAGCGACTACCCTTGGCGCGGTGCTGGATGCGGCGCTCTGGGTGGAGCGCGGCCGGGCCCACCACTTCGACGCCTTCTGGACCGTGGACGCGCCGGAGGAGTTGCGCCTGGGGCGCCTCATGGCCCGTGACGGGCTGGGCCGGGAGGCGGCCCTGGCGCGGTTGCGGGCCCAGGCCTCGGCCCCAGAGCGGGCCTTGCATGCGGACCTGGTGATCCCCAACGACGGCAGGGAGCTATCAGGAATCATCGAGGGGTCGGCCGCCGCCCTTCTGGCAGACTGGAGGGTCCGCCGCGCGCGGACCTGGAGACCGATCATGCCCGCACCATTCAGCGCCGCCCAGCTGCGCGATGTCCTGGCCGCCCTGCTCAGCCGC
The DNA here is from genome assembly GCA_038236735.1 of Holophagales bacterium. Lineage (GTDB taxonomy): Bacteria > Acidobacteriota > Holophagae > Holophagales > Holophagaceae > Geothrix. Next base: position 50,385 of record JBBRZL010000001.1, read on the forward strand.
GGTGGCGACTACGGCGAAGTGTTCGTGGAACGCCGCCGGGCCCATGCCCTGGGCATGGATGACAGCCGCATGGAGGACGTGCTGGCCGCGGAAACCTTCGGCGCCAGCCTGCGCCTCATGGAGGGCGAGACCACCCGCTTCGCCGATCTCATCGCCCCGGCTCTGGACGAGTTGCTCGAGGCCGCCCACACCCTCTCGGCGCCCGGCACGGGAACCCCAGCAGCGATCCCCGCGCTGGAAGTGAAAACTTACCCCACCCCCAGCCCCGTGACCCAGGATCCCGGCTCAGTGGCCCTGGCGGACAAGGTGGCCCTCGTGCGCCGTGCCGAGGCCATTGCCCGCGACCACGGGGAGGCCCTGCGCCCAGGCGCCCTGAAGCAGGTGTCCGTGGGCTACGGCGACAGCACTCAGCGGGTCTGGATCGCGGCGGCGGAACCACTGGATGGCGTCTGGAGCGGGCGGATCACCGAGGACCATCGCACCCAGGTGGTGTTACGGGTGAACGCCACCGCTGGCGATGGCACTCAGCTTCAAACCGGCTACCAGGCCCTGGGCGAGACTCGTGGTTTTGAGTTGTTCACGGAAGAAGCCGTGGCCGGCCTGGTGCACGAGGCCGTGCGTCTGGCCCTGCAGGCTCTGGACGCGCAGCCCGCCCCCGCCGGGACCTTCCCGGTGGTACTGAGCAGCAGCGCCGGCGGCACCATGATCCACGAAGCCTGCGGCCACGGCCTCGAGGCCGACCTGGCCCTGGCCGGCATGAGCGCCTTCGCTGGCAAGCTGGGCCAGCAGGTCGCCGCCGAGGGCGTGACCATCATCGACGACGGCACCCTGCCGCATAAGCGTGGCAGTCAGGCCATTGATGACGAGGGCAATGCAACCAGCCGGGTGGTGCTTATCGAGAACGGCATTCTCAAGGCCTACCTGCACTCGCGGAAGACTTCCCGGAAGATGGGCAGCGAACCCACCGGCAATGGCCGCCGGGAAAGCTACCGCCATCTGCCCATCCCGCGCATGCGCAACACTTTCCTGGCCGCCGGCAGCGAGGCCCCCGAGGCCATCCTCCGCGACCTGGACCGGGGTCTGCTCGTGAAGCGCATGGGCGGCGGTCAGGTGGACACGGTCACCGGCAACTTCGTTTTCCAGGTGACTGAGGGCTACTGGGTGGAGCAAGGCGTGGCGCTCTATCCAGTGAAGAACGCCACCCTCAGCGGCTGCGGGCCCGAGGTGCTGCGGGGCCTCACTCGCATCGGCGATGACCTCCACCACTTCGACATCGGCACCTGCGGCAAGGACGGCCAGGGCGTGCCCGTCAGTGACGCCCTCCCCACCATCCTCTGCCCTGCCCTAGTGGTAGGAGGCACCGCCGAGCCCCTGCCCAGCGTAATCTGATTTTTTTACCGCAGATGACGCAGATTTCGCAGGTGAATTCCCACCCAGCGTTTTGATTGCTCATCTGCGCCCATCTGCGTCATCTGCGTTAAACAACAAAGGTTTTCCATGAATCCCTTCGCCACTTTCATTCCAGCGATCCTCGAGGCCCGCCTTCAAGACGGGATCCAGCACGCGTTGAGTCTGGGCGCGGAAGGGGCCGAAGCGTTCATCTCAGTCTCCCGCAGCCGCAAGGCCAAGGTACAGAACGGCGCGCTGGAGGATCTCAAAGTGAGCAAGCGAGGTGGCCTGGGCGTGCGCGTGCTCCGCCCCGGCTCCAAGGGCACCCGCACGGGACTGGCCACCACCACGGACCTGACGGCACCGGATTTTCGCCAGCTCTTCGCCCAGGCCTGGGAGCTGAGCGCCCTGGGCGACGAGGATCCCTGGCTGCGCCAGGCGGAGCCTTCCGGCACTGATGACCTGCCCAGCCGCTTCGACCCAGCCGTGGACGCCATCACGCCGGAGCAACGCATCTCCTGGGCCCTCCAGCTGGAGGTTGAAGCCCGCAAGGCTTCGACCAAGGTTGCCGCCGTGCGGGAGGCCTCCTGGAGCGACGGTTCCGGCGCCAGCCTGCTGTTGACCCAGAAGGGCGTGCGAGCTGCGGATGTCTTCTCCAGCTGCTCGGCGGCCATCGAACTGGCCGTGGCCGACGGCGAAGAGCGGCAGGCGGCCTCGCACTGGGATGTGGCCCGCCGGCCCAACCTGGATCTCGCCGCTATCGGCACCGAGGCCGCCCTCAAGGGGGAACGGAAGCTGAATCCCCGGCGGCTGCCTGCGGGCCGGTATCCGGTGGTGCTCCACCCGGAAGTGACCGTGGACCTGCTGGGCATCGTGGCGGGCATGCTGGACGCGGAATCGGTCCTCAAGCAGCGCAGTCTATTCGCAGGCAAGCTGGGCGAGCGCATCGCCTCGCCCCTGCTCACCCTCATCGACGACGGCCGCCTCCTGGAGGCCCCGGGCCGAGCGGCCCTGGGCACCGAGCCCTGGGATGCGGAGGGTCTGCCCACGCGGCGCAACATGCTGCTCGAGGGCGGGGTCCTGCGGACCTACCTCCACACCCTCAAGACCGCTGCGGAGATGGGCCTGGCCCCCACCGCCAGCGCCGGTCGCGGCTTCGGCAGCCAACCCGGGGCCACCACCTTCAACCTGTTCCCCCTGGCCGGAAATTCAGCGCCTGAGGCGTTGTACCGCCAGGCCGCCAACGGCGTGCTCATCACTGAGATCATGGGCCTCCACACGGTGGATCCCGTGAGCGGCGACCTCAGTGTGGGTGCCAGCGGCCTCCGCATCCGCGATGGTCAGTTGGCCGAGCCCGTGGACCAGATCACCTTCGCCGGCAACCTGCGGGATTTCCTCACCCGCATTGTGGCCGTGGGCAGCGACCTCCACTGGTACGGCAGCAGCGCGGGCCTGAGCCTCCTGCTGGAGGACATCGCCCTGGGCGGCGCCTGAGTTCTGCATCATGCTTTCTGTCTCTGGATCTGGCCATTTCCTGTGAGGTTCCCATGTCATCCCTGAGCGCCGCGAAACAGTATCTTTCCTTTCCCCACTTGGAAGCCGAGCTCCGCACTGAGCTGGAACCACTCGTGAAGGCCGCCGAGGCCGGCGACGCCAAGGCCATCGCGGAACTGGAGGATCGCTTCTTCGAACCCCTCGCTTTCGGCACCGGCGGCCTGCGTGGCTTCATGGCGGCCGGACTGCGCCGCATGAACCAGCCCAACGTGCGGCGCACCACCCTGGCCCTGGCGGCGGTGGCTCTGCGGCACGCGCCGGACAAGAAGATCGCCGTGGTGGGCTACGACACCCGCCTGCGCTCCGACGTCTTCGCGGCGGAGAGCGCCGCCGTCCTCGCCGCGGCGGGCTACCAGGTGTTCCTCGGCACGCGGCCCATGCCCACGCCCTTCCTCTGCTTCGCCATGAAGGCCCTGGGTTCAGGCTGCGGCGTGATCATCACCGCCAGCCACAATCCGAAGGAATACAACGGCTACAAGGCCTACAACGATCGCGGGGGTCAGGTGGTGGAGCCCTGGGATGCGGAGGTCGAGGCCCACATGGCCAGCCTGCCCATGGTGCCGGATCCACCGGTGGCGCTGCCCGGCCATATCGGCCCCATTCCGCTGGAAGTCGAGAACGCCTACCTGACCCTGGGCCAGGAACTCCTGCAGCACCCCCAACCCTTCACACCTGTTCGCATCCTCTACACGCCCTTCCACGGCACGGGGGTCGCGTTCGTGCCGGAGCTGTTCAAGCTGGCCGGCATCCCCCTCACCGTGAGCCCCAGCCAGGGCATCCAGGACGGCACCTTCCCCACGGCGCCCCGGCCCAATCCCGAAGAGCTGGCCGCCTACGCCTCACCCATGAAGGAAGCCGCCGCCATGGACGCGGAACTCATCCTCGCCAACGATCCCGATGCCGACCGCATCGGCGTGGTGGCCAGGCGTAACGGCGCCTGGGAGCTCATGAGCGGCAACGACCTCGCGGCCCTCACCCTCGACTACCTCTGCTCCCACAAGGGTCGAAAGGGGGCCGTGGTGAGCACGGTGGTCACCTCCGACTTCATGGCCGAGGTGGCCCGGAAATACGGGTTGCCCGTGGTGTGGACCCTCACCGGCTTCAAGAACATCGCCGTGTGCATGGACCGCCTCGAAGCCCTGGGCGAGGCCTATGCCTTCAGCGCGGAAGAGAGCTACGGCATGCTGATTCCACCCAGCCTGCGCGACAAGGATGGCGTCACCGCAGCGCTGGTGGTGGCGGAGATGGCGGGGCACTACAAAGCCAAAGGGATGACCCTCTTCGAGGCCGTGGAGGCCCTCATGGCCCGGGTGGGCACCTTCCACAACCGCCTGGTGAACCTCGAGGATCCCCGGCCCGGCGGCGCCAAGCGCTTCGCCGAGGCCATGGGCCGCATTCGCAATGCGGGCCTCGCCACCTTCAGCGGCGAGAAGGTGGCCAGCTGGGAGGATTTCCAGACCGGCCTGTGGCACGGCGAGGGTCGCACCGAGACCATACTCGACCGGCCCGACCATCGCGCGGTCGCTCAGCCCATCCCCCTCAGCAACGCGCTCAAGTTCCGCCTGGAGAGCGGCGCCTTCGCCGCCTTCCGCCCCAGCGGCACCGAACCCAAGCTGAAGGTCTACCTGCAGAGCCGCACCGATGCCGCCCTGCTGGACCGCATGGAGGCCGAGGCCCGGACCCTGCTCGGCCTCTAATTCAACTCGCCTGACATACCTGGATCAATGGGTTGATGGCGAGGTGCCCTTCCATCGGGGCATGGCCCCTCTGGCGCCCTTGCGCGCAGACGCACCGGGGCTGTCACCCTGCTGGAGGCACTGGCCTCCAGGGATCGCGCGCTGCGCGTGCTCCCACTCGCCAAGGCTCGCGGACCTGGAGCCTCCCAGGGATCGCGCGCTGCGCGTGCTCCCACTCGCCAAGGCTCGCGGACCTGGAGCCTCTCTCCAGACCCCCTGCCGCGTGGTGCCCACGGACGTGGCGGATGGTCCGGTTATTTCGCGCGGGCACCCCTAGCCCAGCTTCAGGATGCTCGAACCATCGGCGTAATCCTCCGTTGGCGTCTCGCGCATCTTCTGGAGCACCTGCACCAGGGCGCGGATGCGCTCCACCATTTCCCCGATCTTGGCGAGCTTCATCTCCTCGGGGTACTTCCGTTGCAGCATCTCCACCTGCATGGAGATGATGGCCAAGGGGTTATTGATCTCATGCTTCAGGGTGCCGGCCATCTGCCGGAAGGATTCCAGGCGTTCGGCCGCAAGGGCCCTCTGCTGAAGCTCGGTATGGCCGCGCAGCACCTGAAGACGGTGGTGGAGGGCCTCCCACCGGAAGCCCTCGGCCAGCCAGTCCGTGGCGCCGGCGTCGATGAGCCGGGGGGTCTCGTCCTCCGTGCAGCGGATCACGAGGATCGGCGTGGTGGCGAAGGAGGGATGATGCCGGTAGATCCGGATGCAGCCTTCCAGATCCCGGTTGCCCTGGGCGTCTACCACCAGGAACCGGAACTTGGGCAGGGGCGGCGGCGGCGGTTCCTGCTCCAGGGGATGCAGCCAGAGATTCCCGGCCTCGGCCACGGTCTGGAAGAGGCCCACCAGATTCAAATCCTCGCTGACCAGCCCCAACAAAGGCAGGGCGGGTTCTTCCGGCATGACATCTGGACTTTCGGGCAGGAAGACATCCAGGGCCTGGTCCGCCCAGTGCCAGCGCACGCCGGCTTCCTGGAGCACCCGCTGGGTCCAGGGATCGGGAATGGGGCCATGCAAGCCTGCCGGAAGACTCAACCTCAGGACCCGAAAACCCCGCTCGATATCCCAGCGGGAAGTGACCGAGGCCTTTTCCGCGAGCTGCATGAGCATGGGTTCCACCAGCCCCACGAGGGCCACCAGCAGGGGACCACCGGCCATCCAGACTGATGCAGAAGGTGCCTCCCCCACGCACATCCGTACCCTCCGCAGGCGGAGCAGGGATTCCCAACGCCGGATAAGGTCCTCCTGCAGCGTCGCCACCGGGAAGGGATGGCCGCCCAGGGGCGTGCCTTCTACCTGTCCTTCGCGGCTGCCGTATTCGAGCAGAGCCGACAGTTGTTCCAGCTGGGAGCGGATGGCCTCCCCCGCATGATCTGGGAGATCCTCGGCCCAGCTTTGCACACGCATCAATGGCCCGGCCAAGGCGGCGAGCAGCTGCCCATGGCGATCAGACTCACGCTGGCGATCGGTACGTAACCTCAGGATTTCACCCTGTTGTTCGGCCTGGCCGAGGGCCCGCCGGTTGAGCAGAGCCTGGCGGAGCGCCATGGAGCCGAGCCGCACGAAGGCTTGGAAAATGGCCAAGTCGAAGCGGCTGAAGGGTCGGCCTTCGGATTCCCGGTCCAGGTACAAAGCGCCATGGATCTCACCCTCATGCTCCATGGGAGCGCAAAGCAGGGAGCCCCGATGCAACTCGACCAGGCTCATGCCCCCGAAGCGCGGATCTGCCAGGGGCTGGTTGGACAGCACGGCGGTGCGCTCCCGCGCCACATATTCGAGTACGGAACGGGAGAGGCCGATGCCTTCCTGCACGTCACCCACCCGGTGCGCCGTGCGCCACTCCCCTTCCCGTTGCCGCATGACGAGAAAGCCACGATCACCGCCCAGGAGACGCAGTGATTCCTCCAACAGCCCCTTCACCATGGCGTCGGCATCCACTTCCTGAAGCAGTTTTTCCGTGGCCCGGTGGAGCAGCTCGATGCCCCGGATCAGCACCATGGCCTGGGCCGGCTCGGGCCGGACTTCCTGGAACAGGTCACCCACCCGCTCCACGAAGACCTGGTTGTCCAGCCCCGGGAAGCCCAGGGTGAAGGTGAGATGCCACCCCCCCAACACCAGTTCATCGCCCTCTTCGAGGGGATGGCCCTGAGGGTGAGCCAGTCCGACTCCGTTCAACAGGGTGCCATTGGACGAATCCAGGTCCTTGATCCACCAGATCCCGCCAATGCGGTCAATGGACGCATGCACCCGGGACAGCCCCTCCTGGTTCGGCTGGGCCAGGGCGCAGAGAAGGGGATCCCGGCCCAGTTGGCAGGCCTCATGAAGGGCATGCCGCATGAGTTGCTTCCCTTCCAGCCAGGACAGGTAGGGCATCGAACCTCCACCGTTCTGTTTCGGCCGAGGTCTTCGAAGTCTTAATTAGGCAGGCAAAGGATACCGCGTGTCCCGGGTTCGGCTGGGGCGGAAGAAGAGCATGGTATGGCCGATGGTCCAGACGTGTTCCAGGCCGGAAACGGAGGCGCACATGGCCATGGCGGCGGTCCCCTCGTCCTCGAAGCTGTTGGGATTGATCTTGATCTTCACAAGCTCGAGGCTTTCAATCATCACCTCCAGCTCCGCGGCCTGGGCTGGCGTGACGCCGCTCTTGCCTACGTGCATGACAGGCTTGAGCTTGTGGGCCTGGGCCTTGAGAAACTGGCGTTGTTTAGGCGTGAGCATCGGAACTCCGGTCTCTCAGTCTATCTTGGATGGCGAGGTGCCCCATGCGTCCAACCATCCTCCGCCCCCTGCTGCTGTCCCTGGCCACCATGGCTTGTCTGGCCGCCCCGCCACGCACCCTGCGCGTGGACTATGGCCACACGGGTGACGCGGCCTCCGAGCGGTTCGGCATGGATCGTGTGGTGCTGGAGCCCCTACCCTGGCCAGGCGACCTGACCAAGGCGCTGGACACCAGCAACCTGGGGAAGTACTGCTTCGAAGTCACGGACAAAACCAGCGGCAAGCTGCTCTACTCCCGGGGCTTTGCCAGCATCTATGGCGAATGGGAGACCACGGACGAGGCCAAGGCCCAGAGTCGCACCTTCTCCGAATCCCTGCGCTTCCCCCAGCCGGATCGACCCGTGCGCATCCAGTTGAAGAAACGCAATGAGAGAAATGCCTTCAAGGCCATCTGGGCCTTCGACCTCGATCCGAAGGATCCCCTCATCGAGCGGGCCCCGGCCCCGGAGGCCGGTGGTCTCATCACGCTCCAGAACAGTGGCGACTCGCCAGACAAGGTGGACTTCCTCATCCTGGGCGACGGCTACACCCTCGCCGAGCGGGGCAAGTTCGAACAACAGGCCCGCAAGGTCATGGAACTGCTCTTCGAACAGACCCCTTTCAAGGAGCACCGGAAGGACTTCAATGTCTGGGCCCTCTGCCCACCCTCACGGGAAAGCGGTATCTCCCGGCCCTCCACGGGCGTGCATCGACGCACCCCACTGGGCACCACCTTCGATGCCTTCGGCAGCGAGCGCTACGTGCTCACCTTCGACAATCGCGCCTTCCGGGACCTCGCCGCCCAGGCCCCCTACGAATTCGTGGAGATCCTTGTCAATGCCGAAACCTATGGCGGCGGAGGCATCCACAACCTCTACAGCACCGCCGCTGCGGCCAACAGCACCATCGGCTACCTCTTCGTCCACGAGTTCGGCCATCATTTCGCGGGCCTGGCCGACGAGTACTACACGTCGGACGTGGCCGTCACCAACAGCGCCACTCGGCCGGAGCCATGGGAGCCCAACGCCACGATCGACCCGCAGCACCCCAAGTGGAAGAACCTACTGAGCCCGGGCGTACCGCTGCCGACTCCCTGGGTCAAGGAGGCCTTCGAAGCACACAGCCATGAGTACCAGAAGGAACGCCGCGCCATCCGCGCCGCCAATCGGCTCGAAGCCGAGATGGATGCCCTCTTCGCCAAAGAGAAGGTCTTCGAGATGAACCTGCTGGGCAAGGACACCTACGCCGGGAAGGTGGGTGCCTTCGAGGGCGCCAACTACGAAGCCAAGGGCTACTTCCGCAGCCAGGAGGATTGCCTCATGTTCTCCCGCGACGATGTGGGTTTCTGTGCTGCCTGCCGGGCCGCCATCGCGCGTGTGATCCAGCAGTACGCGAAATAGTCAACGGCCACGCTCCGGCGACCATAGAAGCTTGCACTGTTCGTCCTGCTCCCGGTCATGGTGGCCACGCTCTGCCGCATGCGGCTGCTGGCATCCTGATCCGTACCCTGGGCCATGCCCTGGTCGGCTGGAACCTGTCAGCGGCGGGGCATGCCGAGAGCCCTCGCCCGGAGCTCCTGCAGGAACCCAGCATCCACCCACCAGAGGGCCGTGTACCCATTGCCCCCTTGGGTGCGCTCCGCCAGGAGGTCGGTCCAGCGGAGGGGCTTCCCATCCAGTCTGGGCAGGGCACGATCACTGCCGAAGAAGACCACCCTGCCATCAGGGCTCAGGTTGATGGAGTATTCATCCCCGGCGGCACTGTTCACGGCCGGCCCCAGGTGGACAGGCTCTGTCCAGGTGCCATCCTCCCGGCGGAAATACCCGTAGTAGTCGGCTCCACCCAGCGAATCTGGCCGGCCCATCAGGGGCACCAGGATGAAGCGGCCTTCCGGATCCACCCGGGGATTGGCCTGACGCGGGTTTGCATTGAAAGGGGGTGGCAGCTTTGCCGCCGCGGTCCAGGTCCCATCCTTCCAGGCGGAGCGCATGAGCCAACCGCCTTGGCCTTCCTCCTGGAGGAAGTGGAGCAGTCCCTCCCGGGTGATCGACGGATAGAAGACGTTGCCAGTTCCGTTCACCCCCTCGGGCAGGCGCCGAGCCTCGGACCAGTCGCGGCCAACCCGCTCCATCACCCAGATCCCGAAGGGACCGGGCTTGCTGGCCTTGGGATCCACCGGGCGGTCGGAGACGAAGAAGAAGCGTTGCCCATCTGGGCTGATGCAGGGTTCCATGCAGCGCCAGCGTGGATCCCGGGAAAAGGCCGCCACTTCCGGAACCGACCAGCCGTCGCCTTGCTGGCGGGTCTCGATGATCACGGCCCTGCGGAAGCCCGGCATGAAGATCCCCACGTAGATCTCCGAGCCATCGGGCAGCATGGTGATGTCCCGGGTGGCCAGGCCGGTGTTCAGGATTCCCGGCGCAAATAGGACTGCCTCGCGACCAGGCTGGGGCTGGCCCAGGTACGGACCTGTCCTCGTCTGGCCCGGGAGCCCTGCCCAGAGGCAGCCAAGCAGCACGCCTATTTGGATCGATCGTGACGCCATGACAGCTCCGGGATGAGTTCCATGCTGCCACTTATACCTCCATGAAAGGCGGTCAGCAGGGGCCACCCGTGAGGAAACGGGGGCTACTGCACCAATCTGGCGAATCGTTCACCCAGAGCCTTGTTGGGGGATGCCCACAAGGGATTTACACCTTGGCGGCATACGCGAGACCTCCCGCTCTAGTGTAGTGCGCTCAAAATAGAGGGACCTATGTTTGAGTCACCGCACTTGATACTAAGAGGTATCGAGTGCGGGATTTTGTGCTGATCGAACTGACCACCATCGAACGTGAGCGCCTGGAAAGCACAGCGCGAAGCCGG
>JBBRZL010000002.1:0-52165 GCA_038236735.1 Holophagales bacterium
AGGATCAGCCCCAGGCCATCCGCATGGTCTTCCAGCGGCTGGTCGAAGAGGAAGGCGTCGTCCAGCTCGTCTTCGGCACCTTCCACAGTGATGTCCGGGTGCTGGCCGAGGCACCGGACCGGGTGATCCTGGGCATCACGGCCCTGGAGCGGGGGCAGTGGAAGCTGAAGGCCGGGTCGCGCCTCACCCTGAACCTGGTGGACCGGGGCCTGCCCTATGAAGCGGTGGTGGACTTCCAGGGCCATGGCCAGGTCCACGGCGTGGAGGCTGCCCACGTGACCATGCCCCGCCAGTTGCGGGCCCTGGACGCCCACCGGCTGGCGGACTTCGTACCCGACCGGCCCGTGCCCTGCACCTTCGCAGACCAGCACAACAACGTGAAGGACGGCCACGCCACCGCCTTCGGCGAGGACTGCCTGGAACTGGCCCCACCCGAAGGCACCCGCAGCTTGGGCGACATGCTGCGGCTCCACGCCACCTCCACGGTGGAACTGCGCATCGCGGCGGGCGACCACCTGATCCTGCCGGTGCGCGTGGCCTACTTCGCCGATCACGGCTGGGGTCTCCGCATCACCGACAGCGCCGACAAACTCCAGCTGGGCCGCTACCGCCAGTGGCTCATGGAGCAGCGGCACCACAGAAGCCGGAAGGACTTCGCCCGGTTCAGCCCCAGCGGCCTGGAATCCCCCAGGCTGGCTGGTCGCAGCGGGATCACCCCGCCCAAGTCCCACCTGCGCATCCTCGTGGACCGGGATCCCATGCTCCTCCTGCTGGCCGAGGGGGAGACCTTCGCCACGCGGCTGGCGGAGGCCGTGGGCCGGAAGTTCGGCGTGGCCTTCCTCGACCTGGGGCCGGGCCCCCTCAGGCCCCTGCTCGGGGATCTGGGCGTCGACCCGCAGGGCTGGGGCCGGCTGCAGCTGGTGCTGATCCACTACCGGCTCCGCTCCGGCTCGCCCCTGGAACGCTGCAAGCGCCTCACCCAGGAGGAGGGCTGCCCACTCCCGGTGCTCCTGGTCGGCACGGAAGAAGCGTCCGCCCTCAAGCGGAACCGCGCCGTCACCGCCGGCGCGGTGGACTTCCTGGTGGTGGAGCCCTTCCACGTGCTGAGCGTCCTCCGCGTCCTGGACGCCACCCTCAAGCTCTTCAGCTGAATTACAGGCCCCACCGCCCGGACCCGATACAGCATCCGAGCCTGTCCTCGATGAGCCCCTGGAGCCCCGATGTCCCTAGCCGATCGTCTCAGCGTCCGGGGCAAGCTGCTGCTCCTGGTGGCACCACCGATCCTGGGTTATGCCTTCTTCAACCTCCAGTACGCCTGGACCGGCCTGCAGGAACTGGGCGCGAAGGGCCTGCTGCAGCAGGGGGTGGACCTGAGTCAGCCCCTCTGGCGGAGCTTCGTCTTCAACATGGCGGCCTCTTTCGTCGTCTGGATGGTGACCTTCGCCCTCGTCTATCGCATCAGCCTCTGGATCACCCGGCCCCTGCAGGCCCTGGCCCAGGGCCTCCGGCAGAGTGACTTGACCCACCAGCTCAGGGCCGATGCCCGGGACGAGATCGGCCAGGCCGCCGCCGCCTTCAATGCCTACAACGCGCGCCTCCGGGGTGTCTTCGAGAACCTGACCGGGTCCTCCGGTTCCGTGGCCAGCGGCGCCACCCAGCTCTCCGCCTCCAGCGAGGAGATGGCCGCCACCAGCTCGAGCCTCGCGCAGAACGCTGAAGCCCAGCGCGCCGCCTTCGAGCGCGTGGCCGCCGCCGTGACCGAACTGTCCGCTTCCATCGAGCAGGTGTCCGGCAACATCCGGCGCTCCCAGAAGGAATCCGAAGCCGCCGTGGCCGCTGTGAACCAGGGCACCCAGGCGGGCGGGGAGAGCGCCCGGGCCATGGCGGACATCCGGGCCGCCACCGCCCGCATGGTGTCCGCCGTGCGTCTGATCCAGGACATCGCCCGGCAGACCAATTTGCTGTCGCTCAATGCCGCCATCGAGGCCGCCAAGGCCGGCGCCATGGGCAAGGGTTTCGCCGTGGTGGCTGAGGAGGTGCGGAAGCTGGCCGAACGCAGTGGCGCTGCGGCGCGGGAGATCGGCCAACTCATCGAGCAGAGCAACACCTCCGTGGACCAGGGCGCCCAGATGGTGGACGCCACCGTGGCCGCCCTGGGCACCATCGACACCAACATCCAGGGCCTGGCCGCCATGATCCTGGAGGTGGGCGCCGCCGCTGACGAGCAGGCCCGTACCAGCAACGAGGTGGCCCAGCAGGTGGAGGAGAATCTGGCTCGCGTGGCGAACACCGCCACCGCCACCGGCCAGATGGCCCAGACCGTGGCCGAGGTGGCCCGCACCGCCGCCGAGCTGGCCCGGGTCGCCGAGGATCAGAACCACCTGGTGGGGCAGTTCAAGGTTTGATGCTGTCCAGGGAACCGCCCGACCACGCAATGGCGCGGCCTCGGCGTCCCCCCTGGGCCCCCCGCGGGGGAGGTGGACGATGCCCACCTTCCCTGCCTCCCCGCGACCATCAGGACTTGGTGAGGAGCGCGTACAGGTCCGGCCGCCGATCGCGGAAGAAGCCGAAGGAGGCCCGATTCCGGCGGATCTCGTCCAGGTCCAGGTCCGCCGTGATCACGCCCGTCTCGGCGCGCCCCAGCTCGGCCACCTTGTCCCCCCGGTGGTTGGCGATGAAGGAGTGGCCATAGAAGGTCTGGTCACCCTCCAGGCCCACGCGGTTGGCGGCCACCACGGGCACCACGTTGGACACCGCGTGCCCGATCATGGCCCGCTGCCAGAGATCCTTGGTATCCAGCTCCGGATTCTCGGGCTCGGTGCCGATGGCCGTGGGATACAGCAGCACGTCGGCCCCCAGGAGCATCATGGCCCGGGCGCACTCCGGGTACCACTGGTCCCAGCAGATGCCCACGCCCAGGCGACCGTACCGGGTGTCCCACACCTTGAAGCCAGTGTTGCCGGGCCGAAAATAGAACTTCTCCTCGTAGCCGGGCCCATCGGGGATGTGGCTCTTGCGGTAGACGCCCAGCACCGAACCATCGGCATCCACCATGGCGAGGCTGTTGTAGTAGGCCTGGCCGTCGCGCTCGAAGAAGGAGACCGGGAGGACCACGCCCAGTTCCTTGGCCAGCTGCTGGAAGCGGGTGATGGTGGGATGGCCCTGGGCGGGCCGCGCCCAGTCGAAGAAGGCGTCCTTCTCCTCACGGCAGAAATAGAGGCCCTCGAAGAGCTCCGAGGGCAGGATCACGTGGGCCCCCCGGTCGGCGGCTTCCCGGACCAGGGCCTCCACCCGGGCCAGGTTCTCCTCGAGACTGGCCGTAAAGGCGCATTGGGTGGCGGCGACGCGCAGGTGGCTGATGAGGGTCAAGGGACCTCCGGCTGCTGCTGGGTGATGCAGTGGAAGGCACCGCCCCCGCTGAGGATGGCACGGGCCGAGCGGCCCAGGACGCGGCGCCCCGGAAAGAGCGGCGCCAGAGCCACCAGGGCGGCCTCATCGTAGGGCGTGCCATAGGTCGGGACGACGACCGCTGCGTTGCCGATATAGAAATTCACGTAGCTGGCGGGCATGGGTTCGCCCCCTTCGTCCAGCAGCAGGCCGGGTGAAGGGATGCGCACCACCTGGAGCCGCCGGCCCTGGGCATCCGTCAGGGTGGCCAAGTCCGCCGCGAGGCGGTCCAGCGTGGGGCCATTGGGATCGAGTCGCTCCTGGGCCTCCATGCACACCACCACCCCTGGGGCCACAAAGCGGGCCAGGGTATCGATGTGGCCGTCCGTGTGATCGTTGATCAGGCCCTCGTCCAGCCAGAGCACCTTGTCGGCGCCAAGTCCCTCGCGCAGGGCCGCCTCAAGGTCCGCCTGGGTCATGCCGGGGTTGCGGTTGGGATTCAGCAGGCACTGGCGGGTGGTGAGCAGGGTGCCCTCGCCGTCCGCTTCCACGGAGCCACCTTCGAGGATCCAGCCGTGGTTGGTGCAGGGCTGGCCGCTCAAGGCCGCCACGCGCGCCGCCACCTGGTCGTCGTCAGGCAGCACGTACTTGCCGCCCCAGCCGTTGAAGCGGAAACAGGTCGCCCGGGGTCTTCCCGCCTCGTCCTGCACGAAGATGGGCGCCGTGTCCCGCAGCCAGATGTCGCCCACGGGGAGCCGGTGAAACCGCACTCGGGCGAGCACCGGCGCCAGGGCCACCCGGGCCTCCCGCTCCGCGGTGTCGTCCGGCACCAGAATGTCGAGCGCCTCGCCGCCAGCCCCGGCGATGGCCACGGCCAGACCCGTCCACTCCGCTTGGGCCAGGGCCAGGTTGTCCCGCCACAGATGGGCATGACTGGGCCAGGCCAACCAGCAGCTGCTGTGGCGTTCCCATTCGGCGGGTTGATGGAGCACGGTACGGGTCATGGGGTCAGCAGTCCTGGCGGGTTGGTTCTGGCGGGATGGGGTTCTGGCGGGATGGGGCCCCGACACGGGGCGCGCCCTCCAGTTCAGCAAAAGCCGACCGTCCAGTCGAGGGGAATGGCTGGGGAATCGAGAAGCCTGTCGGGACAGGGCAGCTTAAGATGAGGCCTTCTCCTGGAGCCCTCATGGTTCTTTGCCGTACTTTGCGGGGTTCCGCCCTGCTCCTGGTCGCCGCCCTCCTGGTGGGCCCCGGCCCCCTGCAGGCCCAGCGACCGCACCCCAAGGCCGAGGCCCCGGTCGAGGCCGTCCGCGAGCACTACACCAAGCGCGAGGTCCTGATCCCCATGCGGGATGGCGTGAAGCTCTTCACCGCCATCTACACACCGAAGGAGACCCGCCACGCGCACCCCATTCTGCTGCAACGTACGCCGTACAGCGTGTCGCCCTACGGCGAAGGGGCCTTCTCGGAGCAGCTCGGGCCCTCCCCCCGCTTCCAGCAGGAGGGCTTCATCTTCGTCTACCAGGACGTGCGCGGCCGGATGATGTCCGAGGGCGACTTCGTGAACATGCGGCCCCAGCGGGCCGTCAGTGGGGCGGCGGTGGACGAAAGCACCGACACCTACGACACCATCGACTGGCTGTTGCAGCACGCCGCTGGCCACAATGGCCGCGTGGGCATGTGGGGCATCAGCTACCCGGCCTTCTACGCCGCTGTGGGCCTGCTGTCCGGCCACCCTGCGCTCAAGGCCGTCTCGCCCCAGGCCCCCATCGTGGACTGGTTCCAGGGCGATGACTTCCACCGCAACGGCGCCCTCTGGCTGCCCCACGCCTTCAACTTCATGGTGAACTTCGGCCAGCCTCGCAAAGGCCCGGGTCGTGACTGGCCCTCCCGATTTGAGCATGGCACCTCGGACGGTTACGAATGGTTCCTGCGTCTGGGCTCCACCGCCGCTACACGGCAGTACACGAAGACGGTGGCCTTCTGGAACGAGATGCTGGACCACCCCACCTACGATGCCTTCTGGCAGGCCCGGAACCTCCGCCCCCAACTGAAGGACGTGCGACCCGCCGTGCTCACCGTGGGTGGCTGGTTCGATGCGGAGAACCTCTACGGTGCCCTTCGGGTGTTCCAGACGCTGGGCCGCCAGAGCCCCGGCACCGACAATCGCCTGGTCATGGGCCCCTGGTTCCACGGGGGCTGGGAACGCAGCCCGGGCGATCATCTGGGCCCCGTGCAATTCGGGGACGATACCTCCGCATGGTTCCAGGCCGAGGTGCTGTTCCCCTTCTTCATGCACCACCTGAAGGACGCGAAGACCCCAGCTCTTGCCAAGGCCACGGTCTTCGAGACCGGCGCCAACCGCTGGCACAAGCTCGATGCCTGGCCGCCGATAGAGGTGAAGGACGCGAAGCTCTACCTGCAACCTTCCGGGAAGCTTTCCCTAACGCCGCCGGCAACCGACGGCGGCGCAGATGGGTTCATCTCCGACCCGTCGAAACCCGTGCCCTTCATCGAGCAGGTGGCCATCGGCATGACGAAGGAGTACATGACCGCCGACCAGCGCTTCGCGGGGCGGCGCCCGGACGTGCTCGTGTACCAGACCGAGCCGCTGCAGGAGGACCTCACCCTGGCCGGCCCCCTGCGCCCCGAGCTCTTCGTGGCCACCACGGGCACGGACGCCGACTGGGTGGTGAAGCTCATCGACGTCTATCCCGACACCTTCCGGAACCCGGATTTCGTGGAGAGCGGCTCCCCCTGGGACCGCACTCCCAACCCCATGGGCGGCTACCAGCAGCTGGTGCGCGGCGAGGTCATGCGCGGCAAGTTCCGCGACAGCCTGGAACTGCCCACGCCCTTCAGGCCGGGCCAGCCCACCCGCGTGGCCTGGGCGATGAACGACATCTGCCACACCTTCAGGAAGGGCCACCGCGTCATGGTGCAGCTCCAGAGCACCTGGTTCCCCCTCATGGACCGCAACCCCCAGGTGTTCCTGGACATCAACAAGGCCGCGGCCACGGACTACCAGAAAGCCACCCACACCGTGTTCCACGACGCGACCCGGCCCAGTTCGCTGGGCGTGGGCGTGTGGTCAGAAAAGCAAAAATGAACCACCGATGAACACCGATAAAAGCTGATGAACACCGAAAGAAGCCGCTGAGGGCGGAGCCTCGTGATGGAAGCAGGAAAGGCCGGTTTCACGCTGGCGAGTCTAAATGTATCGGTTATACTGATACCGTCCTATCTCTACTTGGAGGCCCACTCATGCAGCCCGCCGAGACCATACCCCGCTTTGACGCGCTGCTCGCAGTGCGGGGTCTCAGGCTTGAGGCCGTGGTAACGGGTGGCGCTGCGCTGGCACTATTGGGGATCATCAGCCGGGGGACGCGGGATGTGGATCTCATCGAACCCGAACTGTCCCTTGAGGTCCTGGAGGCCTCCAGATGGTTCGCCGAGGAACTGCGAAGCGCCGGGGACATCCTGAGGGACGATTGGCTGAACAACGGCCCGGCCGCCCTGGCACCGTTGCTGCCCGAGGGCTGGCGGGGCCGCCTCCAGCTTGTCTTTGAAGGTCAGGCCCTTCGTCTCTGGGCGCTGGGACGGCCCGAACTGCTGCTCGCCAAGCTCTTCGCCCTGTGCGACCGGGGGCTGGATCTGGGCGATTGCCTGGCCCTGCGCCCCAATCCTGAGGAACTGGCACTGGCCGAGCCCTGGGTGGCGGTCCAGGATCTTCATCCCGAGTGGCCCGAACATGTGCGGGCCACCTTCGACGACCTGGCCCAGAGGCTCGGCCATGGCCTATAGCCGAGCCATCGCTCCCGACCAGGCCCTGCGAGGCAAGGCCCTCACGAGCGCCCTGGTGGGCATCGGGATGGCGTTCGCGGCCAAGCCCGCCTTGAATCCGAACATTGAGGACACGCTCATGGCCGCCTCAACGGCGGGCCTTGAACGTGACGACCTGCGGGTACTGGCAGTGCTGCTGAGCTGGCTCGAGGTCCACAGCACCTGGATCAACGCCGATCGCTTGACGCGCCTGGCGGCCCAAGAACCTGCGCCGAGGGTCCAGGCCTTCTGGAGTGCCGTGGGCCATTGGTTGGGCAAGGACCGGCGCTTCGCCCGGCTGGCCAAGGTCTACAAAGGCCCCAGGCTGGACCTGCTGGCCACGGGAACGGCCTTCCACCTGCAGCGTTCAGGCGAGGATCCACGCTTCGCGGGCGGGCCGCTGCGCGTCCCCGCCAAAGTGCTGCGGGACCGCCCGGGCGATGTGCTCAGCCCCGCCGAGCTGGCCCGCCGCCACGCGACCTACCGTCACCGCATCCTGCTGGGTCCCTCGTACCGCGCCGACCTGTGGACAGAACTGGATCTCGACCCGGCTGCCTCCACCGCCGAGCTGGCCCGCCGAGCCTATGCCTCCTTCGCCACCGCCTGGCAGGCCAGGCGGGATTGGGAATTGCTGAAGGGGGCCTAGGCGGCTACCAGCAGATGATGCGCGGCGAGGTCATGCGCGGCAAGTTCCGCGACAGCCTGAGGTGCCTGCGCCGTTCACGCCCGGCCAGCCCGCCCGCGTGGCCTGGGCCATGAACGACATTTTCCACACCTTCCGGAAGGGTCATCGCGTCATGGTGCAGCTCCAGAGTACCTGGTTCCCCCTCATGGACCGCAACCCCCAGGTGTTCCTGGACATCAACAAGGCCGTCCCCGCCGATTACAAAAGGGCTACCCACACCGTGTTCCACGATGCGGCGCGACCGAGTTCGGTGGGCGTGGGCGTGTGGTCGGACAAGCAGAAATGAACCACCGGTGTTCATGGGTGGCTAACTTTTCTTTTCCTTCCATCCCTCCAGCACCCGGAACCGGCTGCCCAGCATGTTGGGGAGGGTGAGCTGGAGCAGGTTTTCCGTGCGCTGCCTGCGCTCGGTGTCGGGTAGGGCCATCCATTCGGCGCCCCACTGGTCCAGGGGGGCATGGGTGCGGATCCACTTGCTGAGCTCCATGTGCCCGAGTTCCACCAGGCCCTCGGTTTCGAGCAGGGTGGCCAGGCGCGTGAAATCGACATCGGCGGTCAGATCCGCCTCGCCCAGGTCCTCGTGCCACTTGCCGTCCACGCTGTGGGCCTTGAAGCGGCGGAGGTCGGCGCCCTTGGCCAGCAGGCGGTCGGCGGCTTCGCCATAGTCCACAGCCAGGAAGAGGCCCGCCGCCAGGGGCGCCGTCAGGTCATGCACCAGCCCCGGCAGGGCCGCGCACCAGCTGCTGCCATCGCCGGGCTCCAGGCCATCGCTCTGGGCGGCGAACCAGGCCCCGGCTGCGCCGGCATCGGCTGCCTGCCATTCAGGGCCGCTGGTCGTCAGTACCTCGCGGGTCCATTGCGCGCCATTCCAGCGCCAGGGTTGTGCGGGCAGGGCGTCGAAGAGCTCGTTGCTGAAGATGGCGCCGGTGAAGGGCTCCATGGCGTCCGTCTCCTGGGCAAAGCGCGCGCGCTTTGCCGCCAGAAAGGGCTCGAGGGCAGCTTGGGCCGCCTCTTTCGCGGCGGGGTTGTCGTCGCGGTGAACGTAGACGAGCGCTTCCGCGAAAGGCCCCGACACGGCGTTCAGCAGATCCCGGCCCAGCCAGCCGCGGCCGGCGCCGGGCTCCAGGGCGGTGAAGGTGCCGGGCCGGTCCAGCCGCTCCCAGGCCGCCTCCAGTCGCAAAGCTATGGTCTGGCCCAGCAGTGGCCCCAGGTCCAGGGCCGTGTAGTAGTCCTTGCCCTGGAAGCCCCAGGGGCCTTCCGCCCGCCGGTAGTAGCCGTGGTCCGGATGGTAGAGGCCCAGCGCCATCACCTCGGCAGCGGGGACGGGGCCTTGGGCGAGGCGGGCATCGATCAGGGACTGAAGGGGATTCATGCCAAAGGTTCCTTCGCAACGGGCCGGGGCCAGGACGGGCTTGGATGAAGGCTGCGGATCTCCAACTTGGGCGCGCCGAAATTCAGCAGGAGGCAGGCGGGCAGAAGGGGGGCCCGGAGGTAGTTGAGGGCCTGGGCCAAGTGGAAGTCCTCCATCGCCCGCACGGCCTTGAGCTCAATGAGGACCTGGTCTTCCACCAGGAGATCCACCGCGAACTGGCCGATCTGGATGCCGTCATACCAGACCGCGAGGGGCTGCTGCCGGGCCACGCGCCGACCGGCGCGCTCAAGCTCGATGACCAGTGCGTTCTCGTAGAGCTTTGCCAGGAAGCCGGGGCCGAGCCCCGCACTCACCTTGAAGGCACAGCCGAGGATCCGCTCCGTAAGGGCATCAAGGTCGGTCAATGATCACCTCACCTGGAAAAGGGCCGGAGATTAACGGAGATCAATAGAGAGGAAGGCCAGCCTTATCTCCGCTCATCTCTGTCCATCTCCGGCTTTCATTTCTTCTCTCCGGCCTTCAGCGGCCAGCGTTCCAGCAGCACGGGCAACAGCCACTGGGTGAGCAGCAGGGCCAGGGCGACGCCGCCCAGGCAGGCGAGGCCCAGGCCCCGCAGACCCCGGTAGCCACTGAAGACCATGCCACCGAACCCCGCGAGAGTGGTGCCCGCGCACACGGCGTTCACGCGGGCCACGCGCCGGGAGGCATCGGCCTCGCCGCGCGCGCGGTGCAGGAGGTTGAAGGCCGTGTCCACGCTGACCCCCAGGGCAATGGGCAGGGCCATGAGCGACAGGAAGGTGAGGGGTTCCCCGCCCCAGCCCAGGGCGCCGAAGGCCCCGGCCTGGCTGGCAAGCAGGGGCACCAGCGCGTAGCCCGCGAAGCGCAGGCTGCGCCCGAATAAAGCGATGACCGCGAAGATGCCCGCCAGGGCCAGTAGCACCGCCTGCTGCACGGCTTCGCGGGCGATGCCCTTCACCACGCGGAAGAGGGGCTGGGTGCCCACGAAGCGACCCCCCGCTTCTTCCACCAGTGGCGTGAGCCGGGCCAGCGCAGCGTCATCCAACCGAAGGGGTACTGTCAACGCCGGCGCCAGGGGCGGCAGCGTTCGGGACCTGTGGAAGCCGTCCCAGAGGTTCCAGGGATGGTGCTCCGGCGGCGTGGCAACGCGGGGTAGCAGTGCCTGCAGGGCCCGCACCGGCTGAACTGGATCCGAGGCCGCGGCCGCCAGGGCGGCGAGCGGGCCCTCCAGGCCGGCGGGATCCAGACCTGCCTTCGCCGCGGCTTCCAGCACCTGCCGGCGCCAGGTCTCCGACCCCAGCGCGTGGCGCAACTCGGGATCGAGGGTCTGCCAGTCGGGAACGGGCAAGCCGGCTTCGCGCAGGATGGGGCTCAGCTTGTTCCAGCGGGCGGGCAGGCGGTCGGGATCCTCCAGGGGGATCTGCAGGGCCAGAGGCTGCAGGCTGGCGCCGAGGCTGCGCGTCAGGCGTTCCTGCAGGGTGAGGGCGGGGTTGCCCTGGGCGCGGAAGCGGCGCAGGTCCTCCTCCCAGCGGGTGCGGGGCGCGCCCACCAGGGCCAGCACCAGCACGCCCAGGGCCAGCCACGGGGTCCAGCGCCGGCGCGGCGCGGCGGCGAGCTCAGGTCCCGGCGCGAAGGTGCCGGTGCCGTGATCCAGCCCCAGCAGGAGGGGCGGCAGCACCAGGAAGGTGGCCACCAGGCAGGCCAGCAGGCCGAGGCCCGTGGTGAGGCCCAGGTCGCGGATCCCCGGAAAGGGGGCGAAGGCCAGGGCCAGGAAGGCCATGGCCGTGGCCAGCGCGCCCGCGATGACGCCCGGCCCCGTACCCAGCAGGGCTGCTCGCAGGGCCAGGGCCTTGGACCGGCCGGCCCGGCGCTCGTCGCGGTAGCGACTGAAGAGCAGGATGCCGACGTCGTCCCCCACGCCCAGCAGCACCGCGCCAAAACCTGCGGCCATGAGGTTCACCCGGCCCAGCACCCAGCCAGTCAGCCCCAGGGCCCAGAACATCCCCATCAGCAGCGGCACCATGACGAAGCCGTAGCCCGCCAGGGTGCGGAAGCCCAGCCAATAGACGAGGCCGATGAGCAGGAAGCTGAGGCCTAGGCTCAGCAGCACTTCCACCGTGAGGCGATGGGATTCCCAGGCGGTGATGGCATGGGCGCCGGTGATCTGCAGCGGAAAGGCCCGCCCCGTCGTGGGTGCCAGGGCGGCCTCGGCCTCCCGCAGGCTCGCTGAAATTGGCAACGGCCCGCGGGCCCCGCGCCCCAGCCAGGTCATGGCTCGCGTCGTGGCCTTGGCGTCCGTGGCCGGAAAGCCGGTCACCAGGGGCAGCAGCACGAAGCGGCCATCCTTTGTTTCGAAATAACCCGTGCGCATCCGCAGCGTGAAGGCCCGGCCCAGCTCCGTGGCCTTGGCCATGCCCGCGCCCGTCTGGGGGGCGAGGTCGCGCAGGCCCAGGGGATCCAGCCGGGCCAGGGAGGCGGCCAGCGGCTCCGGCGAGGCCAGGGCCCGGGCCGTGGCCTCCAGGCGCCGCCGCAGCAGGGCGGGATCCTTCAACGGTGCGAGGCGGTCGCCCAGCCAGGCCGGAGCCAGGGTGTACAGCGTCTCCGTGGTGAGCCGGCTCACGGCGGAATCGCCCTCGGCGATGGCGCCCACCGCGAGTAGCGCGGGCCAGGGACTGACGCCGCCCGGGCCGGGCACGGGCACGGGATCGGACAGGCGGCCCTCGGCCACCAACCCGTTCATGGGCAGGTTGCCCGCCGTGAGCAGCTGGTCCACCAGGCCCTCGGCCCAGGCGCGCCGCGCCTCCAGATCTGTCTCGCCGCCTTCGGCCACCAGCCAGAGCAGTTCCTGCTGACCCACACCTGCTTCGAGGTTCGCGCGCACCGCCGGATGTTCCGAGGGCAGGAGGCTCATGAGATCCAGGGCGCGCTCCACCCGCAGCGTGCCCCAGCCCAGGAGCAAGGTCAGACCAGCGACAAGCAACCACAGCCCCCGCGACCGGGAGAGGTGCAGTCGGAGCAGGCCACGCAGCAGGGCTTTCATCTCTCAAGCAACCTTTGGAAGTTGTCAGCCGGACAAGGCCCTTGTGTCTGGATCCAGACGACCCTGCTTGGCAGACCTGCGCCTGGAGTCGATCAAGAAATAGATGGCTCCGAACAGGATCGCCATATCCGCGACGTTGAAAATGCCTGTGTGCAGGGGGCCCAGGGAAACAAACAGGAAGTCCGTCACTGAGCCATGAAAGAACAGCCGATCCAGTTGGTTGCCGAGGGCACCACCAAGGACAAAGGACAATGCGATGACCGCTGCATTGGAAAGCTGTTTGTTGAAGATCAAGTGATGCAATCCAACAAGAATGATGACCGCTCCTCCCACCGTGAAGAGCAGAAACCGCAAAGATGGTGATAGGCGCGAACCCGCGCCAAGAAAGGCCCCAGCGTTTTGGGAAAGGGTCAACTTCAGTGCCCCGCCAAAGACGGTGATGGGATGGGCGGGGGATAGAAACGTACGGGCCGCAACCTTGGACATCTGATCGCATCCAACCGTCATTGCCATCACTGAGCAGATGGTGGTGAATCCAGCGGTACGAGGTGCGGCGTTGCTCACTCGGTGCCCCAGGGGGCGGCCGGACCGAGGCATTGGCAAGGCCCGGCGCGCACTAGCCGCGCTCCATCCGGTCGATCCAAGGTTTGAGGGCGGGCACCATCTCCACACGCTCGGCACCCCGCAACCGCTCCAGGAGGCTGCTGTCCTCCAGCCTGGCCAGGGGGTGGTTCTCGCGGCGCTCCATGGCCTCCGGCGGTCCCGCCGCCGTGAGGAGAGTGGGTAGTTCTTCGCTGTAGCGATGGTCCAGCAGCTGGGCCAGGGCCTGGGCCACCCGGATGTCCGTATCCATGCGGTCCCAGTCGTCCAGCACGAGGAGGGGCTGTGCCTGCAGGGGCTCGATGAGATCGCGCACGCTCTGGAAGGCCTGGTTCTGGTAGCTGCGCACGTCGTGGTAGACGTCCTTGATGCTCTGGCTGAGGGTGCGCACGGACACGAAGCGGCCACCGCGCCCGGTACGCTCGGTCCAGGCCCGCAGGGCCGCTGCGGCCAGGGTGCTGCGACCGCTCTGGGCGGGTCCGTGGATCCACCACAGCTCCCAGCCGTGCCGGAACTTGTGCTTGCCTGCCGTGGCCCACTGCGACAGGCTCTCGGCCCCGGCGGGACGGATGCCGTGCTCGGGCCGCTTGCGTAGGGCCTGGAGCAGCCGGGTCAATTCATCGCGGCCTTCCAGTTCGCCGACCTCGTCCACCGGCCGGGCCAGCAGCTCTTCCAGGTCGCCGACGCGATCCAACAGGGCCCGGGCCTGGCTGGCCTGGACGTTGTTCCACCACTTCCAGAAACGACTGAACTCCGCCTCGCGGTAGCGCGAGGGCAAACCCAGGGTCTCCGCATCCGGCGCCAAGTCTGCGGTGCAGCCGCAAACCAGCACCGGCTTCTGGGGATCCGGATCGAAGACCAGGCCCTTGCCCTGGCAGCGGGGGCAATCGGGACGGCCTTTCATGGCTCATCCCCTCCCCGCAGGAAGCCACCCAGAACTTCACGGCGACGCTCGCGGATGCGCGCAAAGGCCCGCTCCTCCAACTGCCGCACCCGTTCGCGCGAGATGGGCGGGTTGAAGCGCTTGCCGATCTGCTCGAGGGTGAGGGGATCCTCGCCGCCGATGCCGAAGTGCAGCGAGATGATGGTGCGTTCCTTCTCGTTCAGGGAGGCCAGGCTCGCGTCGATCTGCTCCAGGAAGGACTCCTGGTCCATGGTGTGCATGGCGGAGGGCTCCACCTCTTGCTCCAGGCTGTCGCCCACGGTCAGGTCGGAATCCCCCAGCCCCTGTTCCGTGGAGATGGTGGAAGTGGTCTGTTGGAGCACCTGCAGGCGCTGCACCTCCTCGGGGCGCAGGCCTGTGGCCTCGGCGATCTCCGCGAGCATGGGCGGGCGGCCCAGCGCCTGGCTCAGCTTCTGGGTGACGCGGTTGAGCTGGACCAGGTGGCCCGCCACCTTCTGGGGTAGGCGGATCTTGTTCCCATGCTCCGCCAGGGCGTGGAAGATGGCCTGTCGCACCCACCAGGAGGCATAGGTCAGGAACTTGTTCAGGCGATCGGGATCGTAGCGCTTGGCCGCCTCGATGAGGCCCAGGTTGCCCTCGCTGATGAGATCCAGCAGGTCGAGGCCCATGCCTTCGAACTTGCGCGCCTCCTTCACCACGAAGCGCAGATTGCCCTCCACCAGCTTGCGCAGGCCCTCGGGGTTGTGGTCGTTCTGCCACAACCGCCCGTTGCTCCGCTCCTCCTCCGCCGTGAGCAGGGGCAGGTGGCGGATCGAATCGAAGTACTTGTCGAGCGAGCGCTCTTCGAGATGCCGGAGGGGCACAGTTCACCTAGGTAGAGGGATCAGCATAGCAAGCGATCCCCGCCCACAGCACATCACCCGAAATTGTCAGCGCTTGCGCAGTCCCTGCGAGGTCAGTTTCACCAGGCCCGTGGCTGAAGTGGGCCGTGGCGAGTCCTTGAGGCCCGCCGCCGCCAGTGCCTGGGAGATTCGTTCCAGGTCCTCCTGCATGCGGTGCAGGCGGTCCCGCAGGCCCAGCACCACCTCCACGCCGGCCAGGTTCACGCCCAGGTCGCGGGTGAGGTTGAGAATGAATTCCAGGCGCTCCAGATCCTCATCGCTGTAGAGCCGAGTCTTGCCTTCGGTGCGGCTGGGGGCCAGCAGGCCTTCGCGTTCGTAGAGGCGCAGGGTCTGGGGATGCACGCTGTAGCGCATGGAGACCACGCCGATCATGTAGGCACCCATCCTCGGGTCTTTAGCCATGGTTCGCACTCCGCTGCTTATGCACGTCCGCGTCGTTGAGCTCCGCCAGTTCCCGCAACAGCTCCTTGCTGCGCTCGTCCTGGATCTTCGGCGTCAGCACGGCGACTTCGGCGATGAGGTCGCCCCGCTGAGTGGCCCGCGGAATGGGCATGCCCTTGCCCTTGAGCCGGAGCTTGGCACCGGTCTGGGTGCCGGGGGGCACCTTGATGGTCTGCTGGCCCTCGGGCGTGGGCACGTCCACCTTGGCCCCCAGGGCCGCCTCGGAAAAGCTTATGGGCAGGCGCACGTAGAGGTTGGCCCCCTTGCGTTCGAAGCGGGCGTCTGGCTCCATGCTGATCTGCAGGTAGAGGTCGCCGGGGCCGCCGCCGCGCCGTCCCGCCTCGCCCTTGCCGGCGACGCGCAACCGGGCACCATCCTCTACTCCCGCGGGGATGGCGATGGTGACGGTTTCCTCGCGGCCGCGCCGCCCGGTGCCACCGCAATCGGGGCAGGGTGGGGCCTTCGTCCCGCGGCCCTGGCAATCCGGACAGGTGCGGCCGAAGGCCAGAAAGCCCGAGCCGCCGCCCAGCTTGCCTTTGCCATGGCAGGTGGGGCAGGTCTCCTGTTTCTTGTTTGACTCGCCGGTGCCGCGGCAAGCCAGACAGGGCTCGGAGCGGTTCACCCGGAGGCTGAGTCGCTTGCCCTCGAAGGCCTCCCTGAAGCCCAGACGCACGGCATGAAGGAGATCCTCGCCACGTTCGGGCCCACTGCGGGCAGGCCGACCGCCGAAGCCCGAGAAGATGTCCTCGAAGGAGAAGGACTCGCCCTGCTGGGGACCGGACTGCATCTGCGGGCCCGGGCCGCTGGGATCGCCGAAGGTGTCGTAGTTCTTCTTCTTCTCGGGATCCGACAGCACGTCATTGGCCTCGGATAATTTCTTGAACTCCGCCTCCGCCTTGGCGTCGCCCGGGTTCAGATCCGGGTGGTGCTTGCGCGCCAGTTTCCGGTACGCCTTCTTGATCTCCTCTTCCGAGGCCGAGCGCGAAACGCCCAGGATCTTGTAGTAGTCAGGGGTTGGCATGGGTTTAGTCTAGTTCACTCAGATTTCATTCACGCAGAAAAAGGGGGAGCCGTGCGCTCCCCCTTTTTCTGAGAAGGCTAACTGACGACTTCCGCATCGATCACATTGTCGTCAGCTTTTTTCTCACCTCCAGGTGCGCCAGGCGCACCTGGAGCCGTGCCGTCACCGGCAGGGGGCTCCTGCTTGTAGATGCTCTCGGCCAGCTTGTGGCTCTTGGCGGTGAGCACTTCCAGGGCCTTCTTGATGCGCTCCTTCTCCAGGCTGGCCAGAGCGGCCTTGGCCTCGACCAGGGCCTCTTCGGCCTCCTGCTTGTCGGCCTCGGGCAGCTTGTCGCCGCTCTCCTTCAGGAGCTTCTCCACCTGGTAGACCATCTGGTCCAGGTGGTTCTTCTCCTCTAGCATCCCCTTCCGGTCCTCGTCATCGGCCTTGTGGGCCTCGGCATCCTTCACCTTGGCGTCGATCTCGTCCTTGGAGAGGCCCGTGCTACCCGTCAGCGTGATGCTGGCGTCTTTGCCGGTGCCTTTGTCCTTGGCGGTGACGTGCACGATGCCGTTGGCATCGATGTCGAAGATCACCTCGATCTGCGGCATGCCGCGGGGTGCCGGGGCGATGCCGCCCAGGTGGAAGTGGCCCAGCAGCTTGTTGCCCTCGACCACGGGCCGCTCACCCTGGAAGACTTCGATGTCCACGCCCGGCTGGTTGTCCACGGCGGTGGTGTAGACCTCACTGCGCTTGGTGGGGATGGTGGTGTTGCGGGCGATGATGACGCTCATCTGACCGCCGTTGGCGTTGATGCCGAGGCTGAGCGGGGTCACGTCCAGAAGCAGCACGCCCTTCACGTCACCGGCCAGCACGCCCGCCTGCACGGCGGCGCCCACGGCCACGACTTCGTCGGGGTTGACACTGTGGTTGGGCTCCTTGCCGAAGATCTGCTTCACCAGCTCCAGCACCTTGGGAATGCGGGTGGAACCGCCCACCATGACGACTTCATCGATCTCGTGGTGGGACAGCTTGGCGTCCTTTACCGCGTTCTCGCAGGGGCCCTTGATCTTCTCGAGGACCGGTTGGATCATCAGCTCGAACTTGGCCCGGCTGAGGGTCTGGTTCACATGCTTGGGACCGCTGGCATCCGCCGTGATGTAGGGCAGGCTGATGTCGGTAGAGGTGGTGCTGGACAGCTCGATCTTGGCCTTTTCCGCAGCCTCCTTGAGGCGCTGCATGGCGTCGGCCTGCTTGCGAAGGTCGATGCCCTCGCTCTTCTGGAACTCGTCCGCCAGCCAGTCGATGATGGCCTGGTCGATGTTGTCGCCGCCCAGGTGGGTGTCGCCATTGGTGGACTTTACTTCGACCACGCCTTCGGAGACTTCGAGGATGGAGATGTCGAAGGTGCCGCCGCCGAAGTCGAAGACGGCGATGGTGCCGTCCTTCTTCTTGTCGAGCCCATAAGCGAGGGCTGCGGCAGTGGGCTCGTTGACGATGCGCTTCACGTCCAGGCCGGCGATGGCGCCCGCGTCCTTGGTGGCCTGGCGCTGGGCGTCGTTGAAGTAGGCCGGCACGGTGATGACCGCCTCGGTGACTTTCTCGCCCAGGTAGGCCTCGGCGGCCTCCTTCATCTTGGTGATGACCGCCGCGCTGATCTCCTCAGGGCTGAGCTTCTTGCCGAGGACGTCAATGACGCACCCACCCTTGTCGGCACGCTCGACGGTATAGGGCACCAGCTTCTGCTCCCGCTCCGAATCCGCGAAGGGCAGCCCCATGAACCGCTTGATGGAATAGATGGTGCTCTTGGGCTGCGCCACGGCCTGCCGCTTGGCAGACACGCCCACCAGCCGCTCGGTGGTCTTGGGGTTGAAGCCCACCACGGAGGGCGTGGTGTTCGCCCCCTCGGGGTTCGGAATCACCTTGGGTTGCCCGCCCTCCATGACGGCGACGCAACTGTTGGTGGTGCCGAGGTCAATACCTATGATCCTGCCCATGTGGTTCCTCCAAAGGTCCAGGTCGGAGGTAGTCCAGCCTGGAACCTTAAGCATAGGAGGTCTGAGGGCCCCGTCAAGACAATCTTCTGATTTTGACTCATATTTTCTTCAATTTTGTAATCTTGGCTCTGGTTGATAGGCTGGTAGCCATGATCCTCCGCCCCTGCCCGACCTGCCGCACACCCACTTCCTGGGCGGGGAACCCCTTCAAGCCCTTCTGCTCCGAGCGCTGCAAAATCCAGGACCTCGGTGCCTGGGCCAGCGAAAGCTATCGCGTCCCCGAGAAACCCCAGGAAGAGGCTGGCGAAGGCTGGAGCGACGAGCCCGAGTAGGGCGCCATGGGCCCGCCCCCCAGGGGCCCGGAGAGCAGGCAGCCCAGGCCGGAGCCGAACCAGAAGGCGGACCGGGAGCTGGAAGCGCTCACCCTCACTTCCCCTGATGGACCTTTTTCACCATGTAGCGGGGCCGGTCGCGCACTTCCTGGTAGATGCGGCCGATGTACTCGCCCAGCAGGCCGAAGGCGATGAACTGGCAGCCCACGAAGAAGAAGAGGATGGCGAACAGCGTGAACACGCCCTGGGCGGTGCCCTCGGGGTGCAGGAAGCGGTAGGCGCCCAGGCCCAGGAAGAGCAGGAAGCCCAGGGCGGCTGTGATCACGCCGAAGACGCTGAGCATCTGCAAGGGCAGCAGGCTGAAGCTGGTGAGCAGGTCGAACTGCAGGTTGATGAGCTTCCACAGCCCGTACTTGCTGGTGCCGGCGGAGCGCTCGGCGTGGGCCACGGGCACCTCGGTGATGCGCTTGGCGAAGCTGTTGGCCAGGGCCGGAATGAAGCTCGAGCGCTCCTTGCAGAGCAGCATGGCGTTCACCACGTCGCGGCTGTAGGCCCGCAGCATGCAGCCGTAGTCGTGCAGCTTCACACCCGTGGTGCGGCGGGTGATGGCGTTCACGATCTTGCTGGGCATGGTGCGGAAGAAACTGTCGTTGTCCTGCCGCCCCTGCCGCCAGCCGCCCACGGCGTCGTAGCCCTCCTCGACCTTGGCTACCAGCTTGGGGATCTCTTCGGGGGGATTCTGCAGGTCGGCATCCAGGGTCACCACGACCTGACCCCGCACCTCGGCGAAGGCGCCGAAGATCGCGCTGTGCTGGCCGTAGTTCCGGTTGAACTCCACCACCTTGACTCGCGGCTCGGCCTGGGCGATGTCCACCAGCAGGGCCAGGCTGCGGTCCCGGCTGCCGTCGTCCGTGAAGATGACCTCCCAGGGCTTCGCGGGATCCGGGAAATGCTCCGCCATCACCCTGGAGAGGCGCTCCCACAGCACGGGGATGTTCTCCTCCTCGTTATAGATGGGGATGACGATGCTGAGATACGGGTCCATGGGCGCTCCGGAGAGTCCATTCTAGTAGGATCAACAGATTGCCGGAGTCCCCCATGGCCGAACCCAAGATCCTGCTGGTGGAAGACGAACTCAGTCTCGCCGAAGGCATCAAGCTCAACCTCGAAATGGAAGGCCTCGCCTGCACCTGGATCCCCCGGGGCGACCAGGCCCTGAAGCAGATCCTGGCGGAGACCTACGACCTGGTGATCCTTGACGTGATGCTGCCCGGGCTGGACGGTTTCACCATCTGCGAGAAGGTGCGCGAGGCCAAGAATTTCACGCCCATCCTCTTCCTCACCGCCAAGAATACCGACGACGACCGGGTGCATGGTTTCGAGACCGGCGCGGACGACTACCTGGGCAAGCCCTTCCACGTGCGCGAGCTTCTTCTGAGGATCCGGGCCATTCTGCGGCGCGAATCCTGGTACAAGAGCCGCGAGATCAGCAGCCGCCAGGCTTTCGGCCCCTACTGGCTGGACTTTGACAACTTTTGCGGCGAGGGCCCCGGCGGCGCCTTCCAGTTGGGCGTGAAGGAATCCATGATCCTGAAGCTCCTCGTGGAGCGGCCCGGCCAGGTGGTGAGCCGCACTGACATCCTGGACAAGGTCTGGGGCGAGGACGCCTACCCCACCAGCCGCACCGTGGACAACTTCATCGTCCGCATCCGCCGGGTGATGGAGGACGATCCGCACCACCCCCGCTGGGTCCACACCATCCGCAGTGTGGGCTACCAGTTCGATCCCGAAGGGAAGCAGCGCAAGGGCGAGGAATAGACCTAAAAACGGGGCGCAACGCGCCCCGTTTTTAGGTGAGGAGAATCGCTTATTTGACCTCGAGTTCGCGGCTGCGGCCCAGCTGCTCGAACCGCATCGACTGCTCGGTGAGCGTGGCCGGAGCGGGGCCCTGCTTCACTTCAGCGAGGGTGCTCCGCTTCTCTTCGCCCTTGCTGAACTTACTCTCCCCCAGCACGGGCTCGAAGGTGGGCAGCAGAGCCAGTTCGGCGGCAGGGCCCTCGGGCGCCTTGGAGGCGGTAATGTCGCCAGCCTTGGCCAGCAGGCCGCCCAGGCCCAGTCGGCGCAGATCCAGCCAGCCGAAGCCGGGGTCGCGCAGCAGGTCGAGGTCGTCCTTCTCCAGCCACCCCAGCAGGTCGGCCACGGCCTTGGTCTGTACGGGGTCGGGCAGGCGGCGGGTCTTTTTCTCGCCATTGACCTCGACCTCCTGCGGCGTGTTCTCGATCCAGGCCTGGATGCGCTTCACCCACAGGGCCGTAATGGCCTTCTGCTCCGCGAAACCCTCAGGGGCCCTGGGACCCTTCACGGCCCTGCCCTTCTTTCCCTTCGCCGGAGCCGCGGGCTCAGCCCAACCGGGTGCGCTGGCGTCCACCTTGGCGTCGAAGAGCAATCCCTTCAGCTTGAGCAGGCGGGGCTCCAGTCCCTTGGGTCCGGTCTTGGCGGCGGCGCGGGCGGCTGCCTGCAGCTCCTTCCAGGTTCCTTCGAGGAGGAGCTTCTTCCCCTCTGCGTCATAGAGACCATGGTTCGCGCGAACCTTTGCCAGATAGGCCTCTGCCGTGGGCAGCGCCGTCTGGGCCTTGTCGGGAATGTCGGCCTTGGCCGCCACGAGCGCGGCCAGGGCCTCCCGCGCTTCGATGGCCCTGGGATGGCTGCGGTAGTAGCCCAGTTCGTGAGCGGCCAGAGTGGCCCGATACTGCGTGTAGGCCAGCTTGCGCTGACTCGGCCGCAGCTGCTCGAAGGGCGAGGCCTCCGGCGTCTTCGGCGTCTCTGCTGCGGGGGCGGCCGGCGTCTCGGGTTTCATGTCCGAAGGAGTCGGCGCAGGCTCCTGGGTGGGCGCG
Source organism: Holophagales bacterium (assembly GCA_038236735.1). Taxonomy (GTDB): domain Bacteria; phylum Acidobacteriota; class Holophagae; order Holophagales; family Holophagaceae; genus Geothrix. Next base: position 21,395 of record JBBRZL010000002.1, read on the forward strand.
GGCGGTGGTTCTGCGGGGGGTACCTGGGCCAGAAGGCCCGAGGCCAAAATGATGGCCATGACCCAGCTTCGTTGCATGGGAGACTCCTCGGAGAGGGTGCTTGGGAAGTCCCCAGTATGCCCCAGAGGAAAAGCCTACGCCTCCACCGGAGTCTCTAGAAGCCGTTCGAGCCCTTGTTTGAGTTGCTTTAGATCGAAAGGCTTACCCAGGTAGGGCACCTGATTCGTCTCCAGGAAGGTGCGGGTCTTGGCATCGAAGGAATCCCCCGTGGTGTAGAGAATCCGCCGCGTCATGGCCGGGCGTTGCACCTTCAGCCACTCGAACAGATCCATGCCCGACAGGCCTGGCATCCGGATATCCGACACGATCACGTCGAAGGCACCAGCTTCCAGCTTCTGGATGGCCTCGTCGCCGCGGGTGCAGGCGGTGACCGCCATGCCCCAGTTACCCAGCGCGTCGACCAGGCACTCCAACAGGAATGTCTCGTCATCCACGATGAGGGCTTTGGCCCCCTTCAAGGCACGCAGCACCTTATCCTTCGTGACCGGGGCCTGGTGGGGCAGTTCCAGCAGGAGGGCGTTGCCCTGGTTGTCCTGACTGCGGATGCTGAGGCGGCCGCCATGCTGGCGGACGATGATGTCGGCCACCGGCAGGCCCAGGGCTTCGGCCGTCGCGGCCCCCGATGGATCAAACAGGTTCCCCTGCTCACTTGCCGACAGGGCAACCCCTGTATCCTGCACCACCACCTGAAGGGTTTCACCGGCGACCCTGGTGGCCACCCAAAGCCGCTTCTCGGAACTGGGCGCCGCAGACTGGAGTCCAAACAGCAGGAGGTTCGTCAGGGCCTGGAGGACGAGGCCGTGATCGAGTTCGGTTTCGGGCAGGGCGGAATCCAGGTTCAACACCACGGTCACACCCATGCGCTGGGCCTTGGTTGCCACCAGGGCAGCTGCCTCCCGGACCAGCTGATTGAGCTGGATGGGCGAGCGGCGCGGCAGGGGAGGGTTGAGGACGGTCAGGAGGGGCTGCAGCAGACCCTGGACAGAATCCACGGCATTCACGAGGCGCGCCGCCTGCTCGGCCTGGTCCGGATCCATGGCGGATTCCGAGATGAGGCGGGATTCCAGCAGCACTGGCGTAAGGCGGTTGGCCACTTCATGGAAAAGGGAGGGCACCAGGCGGCCCAGCGCCTCGTGCTTCTGGGAGTGCACCAGCCGATCCTCCAGGGATCGCTGCTCCGAGGTATCCCGGACCATGGCGGAAATGGCGATCACCCGGTCGTCGCTCCCGCGGACCGGCGCATAGGTGATGCTGGTGGGAAAGGCCACGCCGCCCTTCCGGAGGCGCGTCGTGGCCACGTCCCGTACCACCTGGCCACGGGTGACCTGCTGGGCCACCTGGTCCAGTTCCCCCAGGAGGTGGTCCGGCGTCAACTGGCCCATGCCGTGACCCACGATCTCCGGCCGCGGATACCCGAAGATGCGCTCCGCAGCCATGTTCCAGGTGAGGATCTTGCCTTCGGGTGTGTAGGAAACCACGGCGTCGCCCATGTTCTGGACCAGGCCTTCGAGATACCTCCGGGTCTTCAGGTTGTCCTGGTTGGCCCGGTCCAGCTGCGAGTAGAGCTGGTTCATTTCTTCGTTCTTCTTTTCGAGACTGACCTTGACCTGCTTCAGCTCCGAATAGAGGCGGGCCGTCTCCATGTTGGACTTGAGGGCATCCTCCAGCAGTTCCGAGGCATCCGCCACCTTGCCAGGCAGGAGATCGGCCACGCTGACGTTGCTGTGCCGCAGCACCGTGGTCTCCAGGGCGGGCGCGGCAGCGGCCTCCTCAGGCCGTGGCAACTCGCGCATGCTGCTGCGTACATTGGTTTCGATGAGATTCAGCATCTCGTCGAAATCCTTGATCTTCTTGTCCAGGTGGTACTTCTTGAACGTGTAGCTGACGGTCTCGCGGGTGATGGATAGGAAGGTGTCCAACACGCCCGTGCCCCGGTTGGCCACTGATTCGAAATAGGGGACGCTGCGGAAATTCAGTCGCCGGTTCATGATGCCCACAGCCATGGCGTCCGGCAGGTCCCGCTTGTTGAACTGGAGGACGAAGGGGATCTGCTTGATGTTCAGGCGGTTTGCATTGAGGTTGTGGTACAGGTTCGACAGCGAGTCGACGTTGTCCTGCATCTTGGCTTCGCTGGAATCCGCCACGAAGACCACGCCGTCTGCCCCGCCCAGCACCACCCGGCGGCTGGCGTCGTACTGTACCTGGCCAGGCACCGTATAGATCTGCAGGTGGATGGCATTGCCATAGATGTAGCCCAGGTTGATGGGCGGCAGATCGAAGAAGAGGGTTCGGTCCTCCTGGGTGTTGACGGAGAACATCTCGCCGCGCTGCTGATCCGAGCACATCGCATGGAGGGATTGAAGGTTGGTGGTCTTACCCGATAGCCCCGGTCCGTAATAGACCAGTTTGAGCAGGATCTCGTTCGCACGGGTGTTGAACTGAACCATGGGTTCGCCAGGAAAAAAAGATTGGTAATTAGACTAACACGGGGGCATGGAGGCACGGCGCCCCCTCCCTCTCAACGGCAAGCCCCGTGCTAGCATGATCTTTTTCACATTCACGAGGTTCCTGGCGCGATGAGCGTTCCGAAGCACGTCGCTATCATCGTCTCGGTATGCCCTGCGGGCCTACGCGAGGCCGCCCACGCGGAAGGTTGGGGCCATTCGGGCCTGGGAAACCCGCGATGACCGTCCCGGCCCATGTCGCCATCATCATCTCGGTATGCCCTGCGGGCATACACGAGGCCACCCACGCGGGAATTTCAGGCGTTTCGAACCATGGGGCCTCGCGATGAGCGTTCCGGCCCACGTCGCCATCATCATCTCGGCATGCCCAAAGGGCATGCGCGAGGCCGCCCACGCGGAAGGTCAGGGTCCTTCGGGCCTGGGAAGCCCGCGATGACCGTGCCGGCCCACGTCGCTATCATCATCTCGGTATGCCCTGCGGGCATACACGAGGCCACCCACGCGGGAATTTCAGGCGTTTCGAACCATGGGGCCTCGCGATGAGCGTTCCGGCCCATGTCGCCATCATTATGGACGGCAACGGCCGGTGGGCGGCGCAGCGGGGGTGGCCTCGCATCAAGGGGCACAAGGCCGGGGTCCAGTCGGTGGAGCACATCCTGGAGGCGGCCGCCGATGCGGGCATCCAGCACCTGAGTCTCTATGCCTTTTCCACCGAGAACTGGTCCCGCCCGGCCCTGGAGGTGGCGGCCCTCATGGCCCTGCTGCGCATGTACCTTCGGATCTTCGTCCCCCAGCTCACCCGGAAGGGTGTGCGGTTCCACCATCTGGGCAGCCTCGAAGGCCTGCCGCCCGGCATCCGGGCGGACATCCGGACCCTGGAGAAAGCCACGGCCCAGAACACCGGCATGACCTTCCATCTCGCGGTGAACTACGGGTCGCGGCTGGAATTGGTCCAGGCGGCCCGACGCTGCGTGGAAGATGGGCTCCGCCCCGAGCAGGTGGACGAGGCCGCCCTGGGCGCCCGGCTCTGGACCGCCGGGGTGCCCGACGTGGATCTGCTCATCCGCACCAGCGGCGAACACCGCATCTCCAATTTCCTGCTCTGGCAGTCCGCCTATGCCGAACTCTACATGACCGACCTTCTGTGGCCCGATTTCGGGCCAGACGCGCTGAAGGCCGCCCTTGAGGACTACACCCAGCGCGAACGCCGCTTCGGGGGGCTCTGATGGAACGGACCACAACCAAGGTGGACACCCGAAACATGACCGTGCGCATCACCACGGCCCTCGTCTTCGGCGTCTTCTTCTTCAGCCTCCTCTGGTTCGGGGACCGGCCCTGGGCCCCCTGGACCTACCTGGTCGTCATGGCTGGGGCCATGCTCATGGGCATGCACGAGATGACCCTCATCGGCCGGGCCCGGGGCTTCAACCCCTCCCTGGTGGCCGGCGTGCTGGTGGCCTGGGGCTTCCTGGCCCACTTCTTCCTCGAGACAGGGGGCCAGGATCCACTTCCGCTCTGGCTGGTCTTCGCGGGCGGTGCCCTGCTCATCCATTTCGGCGCCCTCTTCTTCGATTCGAAGCTCGAGGAGGCGCTGCCCAGCCAGGCCATCACCTGGCTCGGGGCCCTCTACCTGGGCCTCGGTCTTGGCCTCCAGCAGAAGCTCTTTATGCTCCAGGGCACCCTGCCCAAGACGGGCAGCCGGCTGATCCTGTCCCTGTTCATCATCACCTGGTTCGGCGACACCGCCGCCTACTTCGTGGGCAGCTACTTCGGCCGCCACAAGCTGGCCCCCAAAGTGAGCCCCAAGAAGAGCTGGGAGGGCGCCCTCGGCAACCTCGGCGGCAACCTGCTGGGCGCCTTCCTCATGCAGGTCACCGTCTGCTCGGAATGGACCGTGGTGGACGTGGTGGCCCTGGGCCTGCTGCTGGGCGTGGCGGGCCAACTGGGCGACCTGGTGGAAAGCACCTGGAAGCGCAGCGCCGGCGTGAAGGATTCCAACGTGGGCGGCGTTTCCATCCCGGGCCACGGCGGCATGCTGGACCGGGTGGACAGCCTCGTCTTCGCCGCGCCGGTGCTCTTCGCCTACCTGCATTTCGTCCACGGCTTTAACTGATCTCCACTAAGGACACCAAGGAGACGAATGGACACGAAGGAACTGCGTTTCAAAGACGAGGTCTTTGCCATCGTCGGCGCGGCCATCGAGGTTCATCGGGCATTAGGACCAGGTTTTCTAGAAGCTGTCTACGTAGAGGCCTTCGCCAAGGAGTTGACCCGCGCGCAAATCCCTTTCCAACAAGAAGTCCTCCTTCAAATTCACTACAAGGGTGAAGCACTGAAGAAGACTTATCGTGCCGACTTTGTGGTTTTCGGGGCGATCCTGGTGGAACTCAAAGCTTCGGACGGCATCAGCGACGCTGATCGCGCCCAACTTCTCAATTACCTCAAAGCCACCGGTTACCCAGTGGGCGTGTTACTGAACTTCGGTCGGCATCCCAAGCTCGAGTGGATCCGGATGGTGAACTGACACGCCCGACTTCTACCATTCGTGTTCTTCTTCTTTACTTTGTGTCCTTCGTGGAGCTCTTTTCCCAAATGCGCCACCTCGCCCTTCTCGGTTCCACCGGGAGCATCGGCACCGCCACCCTGGACGTGGTGCGGGCCCATCCAGAACGGCTATCCGTGGTGGCCCTGGCGGCGGGCCGGAATCGCGCGCTGCTGCTGGCGCAGTGCGAGGCCTTCCGACCCCGCTGTGTGTCCGTGGGCACCCAGCAGGACGCTGACTGGCTGCGCTCGAACCTCTCCTACCAGCCAGAGTTCCATTGGGGCGAGGCGGGCCTGCTGGCCTGCGCCCTGCATCCGGACGCGGACACCGTGGTGGCAGCCATCGTGGGCAGCGCGGGCCTGGCCAGTACCGAGGCGGCCCTCCGCGCGGGTCGCCGCGTGTGCGTGGCCAACAAGGAATCCCTGGTGGTGGGCGGGGCCCTCATGCACGCGGCGGCCCTGGCGGGCGGCGGCGAGCTGCTGCCCGTGGACAGCGAACACGCAGCCTTGCACCAGCTCCTGGCGGACCGGGCCCCGGCCACCATCCGGGAGGTCCGCATCACCGCCAGTGGCGGCCCCTTCCGCAACTGGTCCCTGGCGCGCATCCAGGCCGCCACCGTGCAGCAGGCCCTCAACCACCCCACCTGGAAAATGGGGCCCAAGATCACCATCGACAGCGCCACCCTCATGAACAAGGGGCTGGAGGTCATCGAGGCCTCGGTGCTCTTCGGGCTGTCCGCCGACCAGGTGGCGGTCACCGTGCATCCCCAGAGCCAGGTCCACGCCATGGTGGGCTTCCATGACGGCAGCTACCAGCTGCAGGTCTGCGCCAACGACATGAAGCTGCCCATCCAGTACTGCCTGCTCTATCCGGACAAGCTGCCGGGCCCCGTGGCGCCCTATCCCTGGGACGAGGCCCGCCAATGGACCTTCGAGACGCCCGATCTGGACCGCTTCCCGTGCCTGGGCTTGGCCTTCGAGGCGCTTCGCGCCGGCGGAACGGCACCGGCCCTGTTGAATGCCGCGAACGAGGTGGCTGTGGCCGCTTTCCTCCAAGGCCGCCCGGGCTTCTGGGACATCCAGGCCTGCAACCGGGACACGCTCGACCATCTGGCCGCCACGCCCCTGGAGTCCCTTCCGCAAGTGCTGGATGCGGACCGGGCCGCGAGGCGTCATGCTGAAGGATGGGTCCAAGCCCGGACCCGTTCCTCTGGGTGTCCATGAATCGCCTTCGCCTGAACCTGTCTTTTTGTGTTGCCCTGGTGACCCTGTCCGTCTTCGCCCTCAAGTTCCCGGGCGTCGGCTTCTGGGGCCCCGTGCTCATGCTCGGCGGCCTGATCTTCCTGCACGAGGGCGGCCACTTCCTGGCGGCCAAGTACATGGGCATGCCGGTGGAGGTCTTCTCCCTGGGCTTCGGCCCGCGCCTCTTCGGTTTCAAGTGGCGGGAGACCGACGTGCGCCTGTCCGCCCTGCCCCTGGGCGGCTACGTGAAGCTGGCGGGCTTCAACCCCGAGGATCCCGGGGCCGACGACCCCTATGGCTTTCTGCAACAACCCTTCCGCAAGCGGATGCTGTTCTACAGCGGCGGCATCCTGGCGAACCTGGCCACCACCCTGATTCTCTTCACCTTCGTGGGCGCCGACCGGGCCCGCGTCATCAAGGCCGAACCACGCCCGGGCTCCTCCCTGATGGTGGACTACGTGGTCAAGGGGCAGCCGGCCGCTGCAGCCGGTCTCCTGCCAGGAGATGAGCTGCGCTCCTTGGGGCCGGTCATCTTCCCGACCGGACGCTGGGAGGATGCGGTCGCCTACATCCAGACCCATCCGGCCCAGGCCCTACCGGTCCAGATCCTGCGGGATGGCAAGGCCCTCGACCTGTCGGTCACCCCCATGACTGAGGGCGGGGTGGGGCGCATCGGCCTGTCGGCCGGCCCCATCGTCTTCGACCTTCAGCGGCGTCCCCTGCGGGCCGGGGATGTCCTCGACGGAGGTCGCTTTGCTGTGGCCAATGCCTGGCAAATGAGTGGCCAGGTCTTCGCCTTCCTCGGGCGCCTCGTCACGTTCCAGGCCAAGAGCGCCGAAGTGTCCGGTCCCATCGGCATCATCCGCCAGGGCAGCCGCGCCGCCAAGACCGGCTGGGACTTGTTCCTCTTCATGTGCGGCGCCATCAGCCTGCAGCTGGCCCTGCTCAACGCCCTGCCCATCCCGGCCCTCGACGGCGGCCACATGGCCCTGCTCGCCTACGAGAAGCTGCGGCGCCGGGACCTCACCATCGAACTGAAGGAGAAGATCCTCACCGGCGGCTTCCTGCTGCTGGCCTCCCTCATGGTCGTGGTGATCGCCCTGGATCTGCTGAAGCTCAGGAAGTAGGGCACCGGGGGAAGTAGATCCGGAAGCAGGTACCCTTGCCGGGTGCGCTCTCCACCTGGATGAAGCCCTGGTTCTCCTTCACTGCGCCCTGGACCATGGCCAGACCCAGACCCGTGCCCTTGCCCGTGGCCTTGGTGGTGAAGAAGGGTTCGAAGATCCGAGCCACCAGGTTGGGCGTCATGCCGCAGCCATTGTCGGTGACGCTGAGGCAGACCTGCTCCCCGGGCAGGGCATCCACCAGGGACGCACAATCCGCCTGGGTCAGTGTGCGGTTGGCTGTGGCCAGTTCGATGTGCCCGGGCCCCGCGATGGCATCCCGGGCGTTGATCACGAGGTTGGTCAGCACCTGGTCCAGCTGGGTGGGATCCACCAGCACTTTCCAGGGTTCCAGGCAGGGTGTCCAGGAGAGCCTGATCTCCGGTCCCACCAGCCGTTCGAGTACCCCATGGAGGGCCGTCACGGCCTCGTTCAAGTCCAGCACCGAGGGCTCGCTCGGCCGCTTGCGGGCGAAGGCCAGGATCTGTCCCGTGAGCTCCGCCGAATGGCGGGCCGCCCGCATGATCTCTTCGATGCGCCGACACTGGGGATGGTCTGGGGGCAGCTGGAGCAGCACCACTTCGGCATTCGCGAGAATCACGGTGAGCATGTTGTTGTAGTCGTGGGCCACGCTTCCGGCGAAGCGGCCCATCAGTTCCATCTTCTGGGCCTGGATCAGCTGGGCCTGCAGCCGTGTCTGCTCAAGCAGCAGCCGGCGGTGCTCCGTGACATCCCGCCCGATGCCCAGCACCCCCACCAGGGTGCCATCCGCCTCGTAGATCGGGGTCTTGAGTACCTCAAGCAGCACGGGCTGGCCGGTTTCGAGGAGGGTGATCCACTCCTCGTTCGCCCGGGTCGCCCTGGCGGCGATGGCCTCCAGGTCTTTCTGGTGGAAGAAGTCCGCTTCTTGATGCGTGACGAAATCATGGTCGGTCTTGCCGATGATGTCGACTTCCCGGGCCCCGAAGAACCGTTCGAAGGCCCGGTTGCAGTCGAGATACACGCCCTCGGGGTTCTTCAGCCAAACCATGTCTGGGATGGCGTGAATGAGGGCTTGTAATTTCGCCTCCCGGTTGGCCAGTCCGCCCACCAGCCGCTTCACCATGACGAAGAGCAGAATCGCGGTCACGGTCACGAACACCCAGCCCTTGGCAATGCTGACCTGGGTCATGAGGGCCGGATCCCGGATCAGGGCCGCGACGGCCCGGTCGGACAACAGGATCCAAAGCCCTGAGAAGCCGGCATAGAGGAAGACCACTCGCAGGGCACCGGCGGTGCCGGTGGCAGAGGCCTTGGAAGGAAGCCGACTCGGGTGGGGCATAGGTTGCCTTCTCCTGCCTCGATCCTAGCCCAAGGGGCCCAGGCTTAGTGGACCGACATCTCTTCCATCCCGCGTGGGGACTGCGCCTCATTCCCCAGTCCGGCTGGAACGCCACGCCGGTCGCTGGCACCCAAAGAGGCATACCTTGGAGCCGCCATGCGTCCCGCCCTGTGCCTCGTCCTCCTCGCCACCCTGGCCCTGCCCGCCGCCGAAAGGAAGGTCCCCGTGTCCCTCTACGATGTCACCCTCAACACCCTGGAAGGCCAGCCCCAGTCCCTGGCCGCCTATAAGGGCAAGGTCGTGCTGGCCGTGAACGTGGCCAGCGAATGCGGCTTCACCCCCCAGTACGCCGGCCTCCAGAAGCTCTACGCCGAGCAGAAGGACCGCGGCCTGGTGGTACTCGGTTTCCCCTGCAACCAGTTCGGCGGTCAGGAACCCGGCAGCGCCGCTGAGATCGAGACCTTCTGCCAGAAGAACTACGGCGTGACCTTCCCCCTCTTCGAGAAGTTGGATGTGAAGGGGGCCAACCAGGCCCCTCTCTACCGGTTCCTCACGGCCAAGTTCGGTGAGCCCGCCTGGAACTTCCACAAGTACCTGGTGGGCAAGGACGGGCAGGTCATCCAGGCCTTCAGCAGCAAGGTAACCCCCGACAGCCCCGAACTGAAGGCCGCCATCGACGCCGCCCTGAAGCAATGAGGTCTTAACATTCAAAGGCGGAACACAGAGGACACAAAGTCAAGCAGAGGACACAGAGGAAAACAGGAGCGGCTCAGTGCTTCAGCGAGCCAGTGCCTTCTTCTTAATCTCTGTGGCTTCCGTGTATTTTCTGTGTCCTCTGTGTTCCTGCTCTTTTGATTCCAGCGTGGATCACTTGGTCGAAATGACTGCTGCCGGGGCGGGCTGCTGCATCTCGAGGTAGAGGGCCTTTACGCCGTTGATGAGGAACTGCATGGCCACGGCGGCCAGGATGAGGCCCATGAGCTTGTTCACCACCTTGGTGCCGATGGCGCCGATGCGGGCGAGCACCGCCGGGGCTTTGCGCAGGAAGAGGTAGGTGGCCCACGTGTTCGCCAGGATGGCCAGCAGCACCACCCCGTACTCCCACCAGCTTATGCCGGCGATCATGCCCATCACCGTGGACAGGGTGCCGGGCCCTGCCAGCAGGGGGATGCCGAAGGGAACGATGGCGAAATCATCGGGATGCTTCAGGCTGGCCTCGGCCTTCTCGTCGTCCGTGGTCCGCTCGCGGGGATCCTCGCCGTAGAGCATGGCAATGGCGCGGTAGAGCACCAGCACGCCGCCCACGAAGCGCATGGCCAGGGCCGTGAAGCCGAAGAAGCTGAAGATGAATTGGCCCACCAGGGCGAAGACCAGCATGGCCGCGCCCGCCGTGAGGGCCGCCTTCTTCGCGCTGCGACGGAGGGCCTTGCGATCCATGCCCACGGTGGCGCTGGCGAAGATGGCCGCCGCGCTGATGGGGTTGAGCACCGAGAAGAGCGAGGTGGTGACCCCGAGGGCGAAGGACCAGGTGGGCAGGGGGCCGAGGTGGGGCATGGCCCAGTTTACCGGTGGTGGCTGTGAGCTGTGGGATCTGGGATCGGACATCGCCCACTGCCGCTACCATGGCCCCATGCGCGATCCCGAGGCCCTTCGTGAACAGCACCAGCGCCGCCTGGCCTGGATGCCCTGGCTCTACTTCGCGTTGAAGGCCCGGCACCGCGCCTGGGCCGAGGCCTGGCAGGCGGAGGTGCAGGCGCTGCTCCTGGCCCAGGAGACCGTGCAACTGGGGACGGGTTGCTTCATCGCCCCGGACGCCGCCATCTTCGGCGAACCTGGTCGTGCCGTGGTGCTGGGCGACCGCTGCGCCATCGCCGCCCAGGCCTTCCTGCACGGCCCCATCACCCTGGGCAACGAGGTCAGCATCAACGCCGGGGCCCGGCTGGATGGTGGCCGCAAGGGTCTGGTGATCGGCGATGGCACCCGCATCGCCAGCGGTGCCGCCCTCTATGCCTTCGATCACGGGCTGCAAGCCGACCGCGACATCAGGGACCAACCCGTACGCTCCCGGGGCATCCGCGTGGGCCGGGACGTGTGGATCGGCGCCAACGCGGGCGTCACGGACGGCGTCACCCTCGGCGACCACGCCGTGGTGGCCATGGGCGCGGTGGTGACCCGGGACGTGCCGGAGTGGGCCATCGTGGCGGGCGTGCCCGCCGGGGTGGTGGGGGACCGCCGGGAGCGCTGAAACCGTGTCCCCCAGGTGCGACCCGCGACCGGGCCCATGGGCTCAGGTTGAGTGCAGGTGGTCAACCAAGGCCGGTTCACTGGCCCCTTCCTGGGACCGGAGTCGGGGGTCTGAATCAAGCTCCTTCTCCAGCACCGCCAGCACCAGGTTCGGGTGCATGGGCTGCTGCAAGGCAACCGCCTCAGGGTCATGCCGGTCCCTCACGGAGGGCAGGTCCCGCCGCAACTCTTCCACCTGGTCGATGAGTCCTTGAAGCCAGAAGAACGGGGTGGATCAAGGAACAGCCAAGCCCCACTGCTCATGGTGGTGGGGAGAAGGGGCGTCCTGCTCGGTGCAGGCCACTGTCATCATCGGGCCGGGGCCCACTTCCATCCCTGAGTCAGGATGGAGAGCGTTCATGAACGGCATGTCATCCCGCTTGAAGTGGAAGGTGTAGGCCTCCTTCATTCTGGCAATGGCCACGGGGCTGATCATGAGGCCCCTGGAGACCTGGCCCAGGGCTTCCCTGATGGTATTGGCGATGCTCTGGTGCTGCAGGTGGTGGTCAAGAAAGCCAGGGAATCCCGAGACCCTCATCAAGCGCTCCTCGTGCGTGAAGTGGCTCAGGGTGCACCCATGCAACCGCTTGAGCAGCCGTTCGAGATCCTCCAGGTCGGTCTTCCTGCGATGCGTGGCGATCAGATCGAGCAGTTTGAACATGATCCGGTGATCCTCGTTGATCCGGGGATCCAGGCAACTAAAGGAGGAATCTCCATGTCGGGCCATGCGCACCTCTTCGGTTTCGATTCAGGGTGAAGGCTGTCTCCGGCCCTTCCAGGGGCGACCCCTTCAGGACGCGGAGGACAGGCCCGCAGCGCACACCGGGGCCTCCTTGGCGGGACGCTCGTTGATGATCCGCCCGTAACCCTTGAGCTTCCGGTACAGTGTCGCGGCCCCGATCTGCAACTGATCCGCAGTGCGGGTCTGGTTGCCCGCATTGAAGGCCAAGGCCGCGAGAATGTACTCCTTCTCGATTTCAGGAAGGGGGCGCACGGAGGCAATCCTGGGGAACATCGGGTTCTCCTGGGTCGCGACCGGGACGGTGCCCTGGAGGATTTCTTCGGGCAGATCCTCGGGCTCAATCCGTTTACCGGCGGCAAGGGCAACAGCACGTTCCATCGCGTTCTCCAGTTCCCGCACATTGCCGGGCCAGTCATAGCGCAGGAGCTTGTTCGCCGCCACGGGGGCGAGGCCTGTGACTTTCCGGTTCATGCGCAGCGCACTTTTTGCAAGGAGGAAGTGCGCCAGGGGGAGGATGTCGGCCTTGCGCTCACGCAGGGCGGGCACCGGGAGTTCCACCACCTTGAGGCGGTAGAACAGGTCCTGCCGGAACCCGCCCTGCTCGACGTCGCTCACCAGGTTGCGGTTGGTGGCGGCCAGGATTCGCACATCAATGGGGCGTGACTTGTTTTCCCCCACCCGCCGGATCTCCCGCTCCTGGATCGCGCGCAGGAGCTTCACCTGCATGGCCAGGGAGACTTCCCCGATTTCATCCAGCAGGATCGTACCATGGTTGGCGGCCTCGAAGAGCCCAGGCCGTTCCTGGGTGGCACCGGTGAAGGCGCCTCGCGCGTGGCCGAACAACTCGCTTTCAAACAGGGTTTCACTGATGGCACCACAGTTCACCGCCACAAAGGGGCCTGCGGCCCGCGCCGAAGTTTCATGAATGAAACGGGCCAACTGCTCCTTCCCGGCACCACTCTCACCAGTGATGAGGACGGTGGCATCCACCTTGGCCACCCGCCGGGCCTGCTTCAGGAGGTTGAGCATGAGCGGGCTCTTGGCGACCAGGCCCAGGGACTTCTGAACTGGGTCTGGCATCTCGTCGACCACTGCTGAGTTACGCTCGCCCTGCATCAGCTCCTTTCGCTTCGTTGTGTCCGAGAACTGCCGAAGCCTGACGGTCAGGCCCTTCCTGGGGAAGCTTGGACGGCCAGGAGACCCCGCCTCCCGTCCCACTGCGACTGGTTCCAAGGCGTTGGCTTTCCGCCAGCTCCGTTCGCCCCCAGCCCCCAGGGACGACAAGACTTGAAAGCGCGTGGGGTGGGCGGCGGCAAACTCGCTGCTGGCCCGCTCAAAGCTCGCCCGGTAGCTGTTGGCCACGGCGGGCCAGGACATGGTCCGCCCGTGGGCTGCCGCGCGTTGCCGCAGGTCCAGCGTCTTGGCCTCGTCACCCAGCAATGACTGGATTTCGCGCGCCATGGCACCTGGATCCCGCCAGGGAACAAGCAGGCCCCGTCCCTCCGCGAGGAGTTCCTTCGCATACAGGTAGGGCGTCGAAATGACCGCCTTCCCGCAGCCCACCGCATAGGCCAGGGTGCCCGAGGTGCTCTGTTCCTCCTTCAGGTAGGGCGTGATGTAGATGTCGGCGGCGCCCAGCACCTCGTTGAGTTCCTCCTGGCTCACGAAGCGGTTGTCCAGAACCACGTGGGAAGCCACGCCCAGACGCTCTGCGCGATCCTGGAGCATCTCCCGATAGGCCTCTCCCTGCTGCGCCCGCAGATGGGGATGGGTGGCCCCAAGCACGAGGTAGACCGTCTCGGGGAATTCGGCCAGCACGGCCGGCAGGGCGTCGATAACGTACTCGATACCCTTGTCCGGAGAGAGCAACCCAAAGGTCAGGATCAGGTTCTTTCCGGCAAACCCGAGTTTGCCCTTGCCATGGGAGCCGAAGGGAATGCTCGGGATGCCGTGCGGGATGAAATCGATCTTCGCCGCCGGCACCCCGTGGACCTCCCTGAGGATGTCCGCACCCTGCGAACTCATCACCACCACGCGCTGGGACAGGCTGGTCAATTCGTTCATCACCGCGAGCTGGTCCGCATTGGGCCGGGGAAGCAGCGTATGCAGGGTGGTCACGATGGGCATCCGCAGGCCCCGCAGCAGGTTCAACAGGTACTCACCGGCCCTGCCTCCATAGATCCCGTACTCGTGCTGGACATTCAGGAGGTCGGTGGCATCGGCGTTCAGGCGCACGGCGGCCTGTTCATAGGCCGAACGATCCGCCTCGGGCAGCTCGAGCCGCACCTGGGAGGGGTAGACATAGCGCATCCCCGGATCGTTCATGGCCAGCACAAAGGAATCCAGTTCCGGAAACGCCTCACTGAAGGCCCCGTGGAGATGGCTGGTGAAGGTGGCCAGGCCACATTGGCGGGGCGTATGGTTGCCCAGGATACCGATGCTTCGAAGGGGGCTGTTCATGTGCGTTTTCCTTTCAAATTCGAGAAGATCGCCATGGAATCATGCAGTCGGATCCGCCATACGCCACCCCTCCATGAAGAGGGAGAAGGCCCCAGACCTTTCGGTCTAGAAGGGCATGGCTGTTGGCTCTAGCTGCATGACTGAATCCCATCCTGGAGGTGTTCCAGTGACAGATTCAGGTTCAAGAGCTGTGCCAGCAGCCCGAAACAGTGAGGCTTCGTTGATATTTATAGAGTTGCGATTCAATCGGTCTACGGGGTGAGCAGGGCCCTCTGCGCGGCATTCGACGAATCCGTCAAATGCCGTTGAAATGACCCTCGTCGACGCGACCCACGTTCCGGTCTCAGATCCATTCGAAGCGTTCGATACCTTCCTTCCGCATCCGTCCCCGCAACGTGCTGGGATGCAGCCCTAGAATCAGGGCCGCGCCGTTCTTACCGTCGATCCTTCCCTGGGTCTGCTGGAGGACTTTGAGGATATGGGCCCGCTCCACCTCTGCCAAAGACAGGCTGGTTGTCTCCCCTGAGCCCGCTTCGATCGGCAGCGCTTCGAAGGTATCCATGACCTGGAGGGTCGCGCCGGAGGTATTGATGACCGCGCGCTCGATGACGTTCTCCAGCTCCCGCACGTTGCCTGGCCAGGCGTGGTTGACCAGCTTGTGCATGGTGGCCGTAGAAATGTGCTCGATCTTCTTCCCCATGTTTCGGCAGAACTTGCGCATGGCAAAGTCCACCAGGAGGGGAATATCCTCCCGGCGCTCCCGCAGGGGCGGAATCACCACCGGGAAAACACTCAGCCGGTAATAGAGATCTTCCCGGAAGCGGCCCTGCTTCACGTCCTCCCGGAGATCCCGGTTGGTGGCGGCAAGGATGCGGACATCCACCTTGATCATCCGCGGGCTGCCGAGCCGGCTGAACTCCTTCTCCTGAAGCACGTGAAGCAGCTTGGCCTGAAGTTCCCAGGGCAGGTCCCCGATTTCATCAAGGAGTATGGTCCCCTTGTCGGCCAGTTCGAAACGCCCGATCTGCTGGGCATGCGCCCCGGTAAAGGCTCCCTTTTCGCGGCCGAAGAGCTCGCTCTCGATGAGGTTGCCAGGGAGTGCGGTGCAGTTCACCACCACCAGGGCGCGCTCCTTCCGCCCGCTTCTGGCGTGGATGGCCCGCGCGAACGTGTTCTTGCCTGTCCCCGTCTCGCCCAGCAGAAGCACGGTCGTATCCTGCGGGGCCACCGCCTCGATGCTGCGGAAGACTTCCTTGAGTGCGTCGCTGTTGCCGATCACTTCGCCAAAGCTGTAGCGGCGTTCCTCCTCGAGGTGGAGATAGCTGTTCTCGGCTTCCAGGCGCTCCTTCAGGGCTTCCACTTCAGACAAGGCCGTCTCCAGTGACTCCTTGGCCTGGGTCAAATCCCGGGTGCGCTCCAGCACCAACCGGTCGAGATTCGCATTGAGCGCCTCAACCTTCATTCTCGCCATGACGCTGGCGGTGATGTCGGTGTTGACCGCGACAGCGCCCAGCACCTTCCCGTCCAGCACCACCGGGGCCGCGGAACTGCGATGGATCGACTCCTCCCCGGTCTGGGGGTTGGTGTGGATCAACTCGTGGGTTACGGTTTCACCCTGCATGGCCCGAGCGAAGGCGGCATCCTCGGGCTGGATTGGCAACCCCGTATCGGCCCAGCGGATGTTGAACTTCCCCAGCAGGGTCGGCAGGTTCGCCTGGAGTGCCTCCAGGTCGGTCACTCCCAGCAGCTCCAGTGCGTGGGCGTTGCAGCGGCGGATGCCCATGGTATCCCCGATGAAAATGCCATCTGGGATCGCCTCGAACACCGCGTTCAATTGAGCGGTTTGGCCCTTCAGCTCCCGGTAGAGCTCGTCCTTCGTCTCGTAGGCCCGCCGCAGCTCCTCTCGTTCCCGCTTGGTGCTGGTGATGTCCGTATGGATGGCGATGGCTCCCATCACCTGCCCGTTCTCCAGGATGGGAGCCGCGGCGGATCGAATGTGGAGGGTCTGGCCCGAGTTCAGTGCCGTGGCCAGGTACTCCTCGATGGCGGTCTCTCCCCGGAGGGCACGAACCAGAGGAAATTCTTCTTCCGCCAGGGGGGTTCCATCGGGCCACCGGAACTGGAACAGGGCGCTTTTGCTGGGATAGACCCGCAGGTCCTCCAGGGAGCTGGCCCCCAGCATTCTCAAGGCGGAGTCGTTGCATAGGACCACCCCCTCCTTCGTCGCGATGTAGATGGCATCGGGAAGGGATTCGATGAGGGCGTGGAGCCCGGCCGCCTGGAACCGTGAGATCTCCTGGATCTGTGCCAGCTCGGCCGTGCGGACCTGGTCCGCAGTTTCCAGGACGCGCTGGTGCTCCAGCAGGTTTTCCACGATGGGTTTCAGTTTCTCCTTCACTTTCCCCAGCCGTTGGAAGGACGAAGGCGGGCCGCTGGTCGGTAGCGACCCAGTCGTGGGGACCTCGGGCGCATCACTGGTTTCGCGCTCGAGTTCAGTCTGGAGGTAGTTCAGCAGGGCCTGGAGCTTCTTCATGGACTGCCTCGCCGCCAAAGATCGTGAAACCTGGACTCTGAATGCGATCAGGAAAAGGGTTGATAGTCTCGCACTTGTCGGAGAATCCGCAACTGGCTGGTGGTCCTTGGCCTTCCTTCCTCCATGCGCCAAGCAGCTTGGTACGAGTCAATTCCAGCCCTGTCACTCCTTCGGTTTGAACAGGCATTACTTCACTTTGATTTATTTAGAATTTAACCTGACCTTCAAAATCACTGCAAGTGCTTAATAATCTATTAGTTGAGTATTGGCCTGAAAGATGCCCTTCCAGGAGTCGCCGCATTACCCGACCCGAGGAGCCTCCATGGTTGCCAACAATCAATCCACCAGTGCCAGCAAGGGTGAACGTCTGGTGCTCGACGACACCCGGCTGGAAGAGGCCAAGCGTTCGCTCGACCAGGGCGCCGTGACCCCCAGCTACGGCCCCTGGCGGGAAGACGTCATCAAATTGCTCAACGATGCCCTGGCAACCGAACTCGTCTGTGTCCTGCGCTACAAGCGGCACCACTTCACGGCCAAGGGCCTGGCCTCCCCAAAGATTGCCGAGGAGTTCATGGTTCATGCCCTCGAAGAAACCGCGCATGCCGACCGGCTGGCCGAACGCATTGTGCAGCTCGGCGGGGAACCGGACTTTGCGCCCGGTACCCTGCTGGAGCGCAGCCACGCCGACTACGACGACTCGAGTGACCTGAAGGACATGCTCAAGAAGAACCTGATCGCCGAACGGGTGGCCATCGAGGCCTACACCCAGATGATCGCGCTCATTGGCGACAAGGATTCATCCACCCGCCGCATGCTGGAGGGCATCCTGAGCCAGGAGCAGGAGCACGCGGAGGAGTTGAGCGACTGGCTGACCGCGTAGCGCCCGCCAACCAGAGTCTCCTAAGCCTCCCAGTCAGTCCTTGCGGCCCAGCAAGGAGGGTTCCCGATGACACGGGATCGTTCTTTATCCGAAGTCCCCACTATTTCATTTTTTGAGAGGAATCACATGCTTTGGCTGATCGCGGGGGTTTTACTCGTTCTTTGGCTTATCGGGATGGTGGGGGTCTATGCCATGGGCGCCTTTGTCCATCTGTTCTTGGTGCTGGCGATCGTCGTCGTCATCCTAAATTTTGTAAGGGGGACCCGTCGGGTTTAGTCGCCTGTGGCCCCGCGACAACCACTGTCCAATGGTTGCCCACAGCCTTAGAAGGAGGTCTCGGTCCCACCCCGACTTTTTTCGTCGCCACGTCTTGACGGGAACGAAAAAAAGACGAATAATGGGTGAACGAGACAGATGGAGCTCCCATGAGGACACCTCTTCGCAGTTTCGGCTACAAGTTCAGCGGCTACTTCATGGAATACGGCCCCGTCGAGGCCGACAGCCTGGATACCGCCAAGGGCCAGATCCGGCAGCGGCTGGGGGTGAACCGCCTGCCCCTGGGTTTCCAGATCTGGGACCTGGCGGAGCGCCCCCTGGCCCGCTGGCGCGTGGACGTCGCCAGCTGAGGCGTGTGCGCCGGCTCCAGACCTGGAATGGCTGGTCGGGGAAGACACAGAGATAGCCAGAGTGCGCAGAAGCAGACCTGCGCCTCTTGCCGCGCCTACGGTGATCCATCCGCGTCCAGCGCTGCCCCTACCTGCGCCAGTGCCTGGTCCGTTCCCTCCTGGAAGACGGGATGGCCCTGAAGCCCTGAGCCACCCGGGAACCGTTACCGGTTCGCCGCCCACCAGGCCTGGCCCGCGGCCACATCCTTGGCGATCTGGATCCGCAGCTGGTCCACGGACTCGAAGCGCACCTCGCCGCGGATGCGATGCAGGAAACGCAGGTCCAATCGAGCGCCATAGAGGTCGCCCGCGAAGCCCGGCAAGTGGGTCTCCACCGTGAGCCGCTGGCCGTCGAAGGTGGGCTTCTCCCCCACGTTGGTGAGCCCCAGAAAGGGCCCGCCGTGATGGGGCAGCAGCGCCTCCGTCACGTAGACTCCAGAGGCGGGGAGCTGCTCCTGCTCCCAGGCCAGGTTCGCCGTGGGAAAGCCCAGGTGGCGGCCCCGACGGTCGCCTTCCACCACCACGCCGGTCAGGGTGTATGGCAGGCCCAGCAGTTGCGCCGCGGCCACCACCTCCCCCGCGTCCAGGGCCTCGCGGATGCGGGTGCTGGAGAGGCGCCCGCCATCCGGCGCCCGCAGGGCCAGGGTGTGCACGGCGCAACCGTGGGTGGAGCCCCAGGCCTCCAGGGTCGCCACGGTGCCGCTGCGGTCGCGGCCGAAGCAGAAGGCGCTGCCCACATGCAACTCCACCGGGGCCAGGATCCGCTGGAGCCGATCCAGGAAGGCCATGGGCTCCAGTTCCGAAAAGGCCCGGCTGAAGGGAATCACCCAGGCCAGGTCCATGCCCTCGGCCTCGAAGGCGGCCAGCCGCTGTTCCAAGGTCATCAGCAGCTTGGGTCGGCGTTCCGGAGCCACCACCACCGTGGGATGGGGGTCGAAGGTCACCACCGCCGCCCGGTGATCCTGGGCCCTCGCCCGCCCTGCGGCCACGCGCAGCAGCTCCCGGTGGCCCGCATGGACGCCATCGAAGGTGCCGAGGGTAACCACAAAGGGGCCGGCCGCAGGGGCGGTCTCGATGGCGTGGTGCCAGACCTCCATTAGTCCACCCCGTCCTGCTCCAGGGGCCAGGCCAGGCTGGCGACGATGCTGCCCGCCAGCACGGCCGCAATGACCAGCAGGCTGTACTGCACGGGAATCTTCACCCACTCGGTGAGGCACATCTTCACGCCCACGAAGGCCAGCACCACGGCGAGGCCCGTCTTCAGCCGGTGGAAGCGGTCCATCATCTTGGCCAGCAGGAAGTAGAGGCTCCGCAGCCCCATGATCGCGAAGATGTTGGAGGTGTAGACCACGAAGGGATCGCGACTCACGGCCAGCACCGCCGGGATGGAATCCACGGCGAAGACCAGGTCGGTCACCTCGATGGTGAGGAGCACCAGCAGCATGGGCGTGGCGAAGCGCCGGCCCTCGCGTACCACCCAAAGCCGCTCGTGGCCGCCGGTCTCATCGTAGGGGACGAGGCGCTTGAAGGCGCGCACCAGGGGATTCTGAGTGGGGTCGGCCTCTTCTTCCTTCACCAGCAGCATCTTCAGGCCCGTGTAGATGAGGAAGCCGCCGAAGACGTACATCATCCACTCGAAGCGGTTCAGCAGGGCTGTGCCCGCCAGGATCATGGCGGCGCGCATGACCAGGGCGCCCAGCACACCCCAAAAAAGCACCCGGTGCTGGTGCCGCAGATCCACCTGGAAGCTGCGGAAGACCAGGACGAACACGAACAGGTTGTCCACACTGAGGGATTTCTCCAGCACGTAGCCCGTAAACCACTCCAGGCCCTTCTGGGTGCCTTCCGCTCGGAAGATCAGGCCGTTGAAGAGGAGCGCCAGGGTGATCCAGACGGCACTCCAGATGGCCGCCTCCCGCACGCTTGGGGCGTGGGTCCGGCGGTTGAACACCCCCAGGTCCAGGGCCAGCATCAGGAACACGAAGGCGTGGAAGCCCACCCAGGCCCACCAGGGCGCGGCTTGGAGCAGAGCGTCGACCAAGGGTCCTCCAGAACCACCAGCTTAACCCACCCGCCACGCGAAGGGCCCCCAGCGGGGGCCCTTCTGGCACGACTTGGCGGCACGCCTACTGGGCGACCTTCGCGTTGTGCTTGTCGCGCTTGATCGTGCGGCTGGCGCGGTTCTGTTCCTTCTGGATCTTCGCGGCTTCCTGCTTGGTGATCTTGCCATCGGCCTTGGCCTTCGCCATGTCCCGGTCGATCTTCGCTTCCTTGCGTTCGACCTTGGCGGTCTCCCTGGGAGTCAACTGGCCACTGGCCACCCCCTTGGCGATCCGCTGCTGCTGACGGTCCGCTCGCTTGTCCATGTGCGCTTCGCGCTTGGGGGTCACGGTGGTGGGGGCGGGAACGGGCGCGGGGGCCTGGGCGAAGAGCGAGGCACCGACGAGCAGCGACCCGAGGATGGCGGCGGATAAGCGGCTGGCGTTCATGGGGGTTCCTTTTGGGTTGGAGGGCATCGGCCCTGTGCAGGCAAGAATTCACGAGCCATGCCAAAGCGGCATCTGGTTTGGCACCAACGCTTGCGGAAAGGTTGAGAAGCCCTCGTGTGGATCGTTGCCGCATCTTCCGGGCCGGATGTCGCGGACTGCATCGCCATGGGACCTACCTTTCCCGCATCATGTCCCCATGAGCCGTCCCCGCTTCTTTCTCGATGCAAGGCCCGCCGCCGAGAACACCCTGGTGCCCCTGGACGCGGAAGCGGCCCGGCACCTCCGGGCCCTGCGCCTCGGGCCCGGCGCCGCCCTGGAAGTGGTGCTGGGCGACCAGCCCTGGACGGCCGACCTGGCGGAGCTCGACCGGAGCCGCGCCCTGGCTCGACTGGTGGCGCCCCTGCACGAAGACCGCGAAGCCGCCTTTCCCCTGCAGGCCTGCCTGCCGCTGCCCGCCCAGCTCAGCCTCTTTGATGAATGGCTGCCACCCCTGGTGGAACTGGGTGTCACCCTCATCCAGCCCGTGGTCTATCAGCGCAGCGAATTCGAGCCCGCCAAGACCGCTGCCCGCCTGGATCGCTGGACGCGCCTCATCCAGTCTGCCTGCGAGCAGAGCCACCGCAACCGGCGCCCGGAACTGCGGCCCCCCATGCCCTTCGA
The DNA here is from genome assembly GCA_038236735.1 of Holophagales bacterium. Lineage (GTDB taxonomy): Bacteria > Acidobacteriota > Holophagae > Holophagales > Holophagaceae > Geothrix. The sequence continues at coordinate 42,899 of JBBRZL010000002.1, forward strand.
GGGCCTGCTTACCTGGGCGACCCCACAGAAATGGGTGGCCTACGAGCTGGCCATAGGGGAAGCCAATCCAGAGCTGCGCCGGGAGCCTCTGGCCTTCACCAGCGGCCCCGAGGGCGGCATCACCGATGCCGAATTCGCGGCCCTCGTCGCCGCCGGCTGGCAGCCCGTGAGCCTGGGCCGCAGCATCCTCCGCGCCGTCACCGCCCCCGTGGCCCTGCTGGGAGCCGTGCAATTCGAACTGGGACGCCCGTAGGGGTAACCTACCGCTCGACCACGTCTTGCGAGGTATGCTGAGGGTTCTCCGGGAGCCCCCATGCGTGTCCTGTTGTCTCTTCTGACCGCGGTCGGCCTCCTGGCCCAGCCCGCGCAACCGGTGGCTACCGTGCGGGAGAGTCCCCTGCGCGCCCATCTGGCCTTCCTGGCCGATGACCTGCTGGAGGGTCGGGGCACGGGGCAGCGTGGGGCCGAACTCACCGTGCGCTACCTGGAGACGCAACTGCAGAGCCTGGGCCTGAACCCCGCCAAGGGCACCTCGTACCGCCAGCCCGTGGCCCTGCTGGGCCTGCGGACCCTGGTGGCCCAGAGCACCCTCCGCTTTCTCGGCGGCGGCACGTCCGCCACGCCGAAATTCGGCGAGGAGATCGTCTATGACGCTGGCGTCGCCCAGGCCGAGCAGACCTTCGACGCGCCCATGGTATTCCTGGGCTTTGGCATCGATTCCCCCGACAACCACTGGGACGACTTCAAGGGCCTGGACGTGCGCGGCAAGGTGCTGCTGGTCATGGTGAACGAGCCCGCGCCCACGGCCCAGGAACCGGGCCTCTTCGACGGCCCCAACCTCAGCGCCCACGGCCGCTGGACCACCAAGTTCGAGGTCGCCGCCCGGCGCGGCGCCGCCGGCATCCTGCTCATCCACACCACGCCCTCGGCCAGCTACGGCTGGCAGGTGGTGCGCACCGGCTGGGACACGGAGCGGTTCTCCCTGGCCAAGGGCCCGGCTGGGGCCCCGCTGCGGGGTTGGGTCACCGAAGCCATGGCCCGGGCCCTGGTCAGGCAGGGTGGCCTGGACCTCGACATTCTGCGTGCCCAGGCCCAGCACCGCGACTTCCAGCCTGTCCCACTCGCTGTGCGCCTGCAGGGCACGCTCCGCAGTGCGGTACGCACGGTCGACCAGTTCAACGTGGCGGGAGTTGTGCCGGGCACAGATCCCGCGTTGAAAGAAGAACTCGTCATCTACAGTGCCCACTGGGACCACCTGGGGAAGGGCGCGGCACCGGCCGTGGACAGCCATCCCGGTGCCCGGCCCGGCCACGAGGCGGACACCATCTACAACGGGGCCGTGGACAACGCCTCGGGCTGCGCGGCCCTGCTGGCCATGGCCCAGGCGGCGATTCATGCGCCGGTGAAGCGCAGCCAGATGTTCCTCTTCGTGTGCGCCGAGGAGCAAGGCCTACTGGGTTCGAAGGCCTACGCGGCCGAGCCCCTCTGGCCCCTGGCCAGGACCGCCGCGGACCTGAACCTGGACAGCCTCAACTTCGTGGCCCCCACCAAGGACATCGGCCTGCCCTTCGGCGAGCGCAGCACTTTGGGCGAAACCGGTGCCGCCGTGGCCAAGGCCTCGGGTCTAGTCATTGACGCCAACCGCCCCGACACCGCCGGCGGCTACTTCCGTTCGGACCACTACAGCTTTGTGCAGGCTGGCGTACCCGCTCTCTCCGTGAGTGGTGGACAGGACTATATCGGTGCTGATGTGGCCACCCTCCGAGCCCAGGCCGCCGCCTTTGGCCTGCGCTACCACCAAGTCACCGACGAGTACGATCCCACCTGGGATCTGCGCGGCATGGTGCAGCAGGCCCAGTTCACCCTCGACCTGGGCCGGGCCGTGGCCAACGCCACCCTCAGGCCCGCCTTCAAGGTGGCCCACTAGACGGATGCGCACACGCCGAGCAGATCCGCCTACGCTGTATCCCTATGCCTCGCCTGCGTACCGGATCTGAAGGGAGCCCCCATGGCGGAAAACAAGACCAGGGCCACTCATGCCAGCGTGACTGACCACCTCGCCGCCATCGCCGACCCGGCCCGACGGCAGGACTGCGAAACCCTGGCCAGGCTGATGACCCACGTCACGAAGCAGCCCCCGGTAATGTGGGGTACCAGCATCGTTGGCTTCGGCAGCTATCACTATGAATATGAGAGCGGCCGCGAAGGCGATTCCTGTCTCATAGGGTTCTCTTCCCGCAAGGGGGACATCAGTGTCTACCTCATGGCGGGCTTCCCGGGCCGCGACGAACTCCTCGCCAGGCTCGGCAAACACAAGATGGCCAAGGCCTGCCTGTACCTCCGCCACCTCAGCGACGTGGATCTCAAGGTCCTGGAACAACTCGTGGCCGGGTCCGTCGCCGACGTGAAGCGCCGCTACGGGCCAACCCAGGGTGGCGCCTGACCAGATCACCCTCCTCTACGGGCTGCCCATGTCGATCGCTCAGAAGCTTGGCCACGCTGCCTTTGGGGCCCGGGATCTCTACGCCCTTGACCTGCGGCACTTCAAGATCCCTCCGGACGCCTTCAGGGACATCTCCGGGCACTTCATCGCCTGCCTGGCCATGGACGGCGACGAAGCCACGGAAGAAGAGATCAAGGCGATCGCTTTCGACCTCATCAAAGGTGGCTGCGCCTACATCTGCTGCTGGGGACCCGGCTGCGCCCGGGTGAACGACCTGGTGGACCTGGAAGACCTGGCCCTCCACCCCAACGGCCCCTGGAAGATGAGCACCTGGCAGAACGACGTGCACCTGGCCGAAGCACTCTGGTTCGCCATCAACTCCGCCTGGCCCGATGCTGTTTTCGAGGCCACCACCCATGCCGTGGTCGGCATCTCCTTCAAGAATCCGGACTGGGCCGGCCAGATCGCCGAGGCCTTTGCAAACCCGGACAGCTTCTCTCCCGATCTACCCAAACCCTAACTTCCAGTTCCCGCCAGCCATCTCCCTCGTCGCCTATTGCGACACCCAGGAAGCGGTCGATGCCCGGTGGGAGAAGCTCTTGGAGGCCCGCGAGCAGGGTCCATGCGGCTGGCTGACAGACCGCTTCGGAGTGTCTTGGCAGGTCGTGCCGCGGCTGTTGCTTTGGCTGTTGAACACGCCCGGTATGGCCGCTTCCCAGTGTGCCTTCGCAGCCATGCTGGAGGTGCGAAAGCTGAACCCGGCAGCCACGCAAGGGGCCTATGATGGTGCCTGACCACCCCCATTTTTCAACCACCGAGGCTCACCATGCCAATGATCAGCCGCATCCTCTTTCCCGTGCTTAGCTGTTTCGGCCCCCTGTTCATGGTGCTTGGCCTGCAGAGCCCGAACCGCAGCCCCGTGAACAATGCCATGGCCCTGGGCGGTGCGCTCATGGTGACTGCCGCCCTGCTCATCGTCTATTTTGCGCTGATCAAGTTCTCACTGAATAAGTCGAATTAGGCCTGAGCCAACCCCCCAGCACCCGGGGCCCGGCGGCTCGACGCGGTTAACATCCAGCATGGTTCCCGTGCTGCTGCTCTTCCTTCTGCCCATTGGGGGCGGCATCCCGGCCGGGGTCCTACTGGCCCAGGCCAAGGGCTTCGCCTGGCCCCTGACGGCTGGCCTCTACCTGGCCTCCGACGTACTCCTGGCCCTCGCCTTCGAGCCGATCCTTCGGCTGCTTGTGTGGGTGGCGGGCCGGGTGCCCGCCCTGGCCCGGTTCCGCGCGGCCATGAAGGTCGCCATGGCCCGCACCGTGGCCCATTTCGGCGGCACGGGCGCCGGTCCCGTGATGCTGGTCCTGATCGCCTTCGGTGTGGATCCCATGACCGGGCGCGCCTCGGCGCTGGCAGCGGGCCACGGCTTCCTGGCGGGCTGGGCCTTCGCGATCACGGGCGACATGCTCTACTACGCCGTCATCGCCCTCACAACCCTGCGCCTGAACGCCTACATCCACAACCCGACCGCCACGGTGCTGGTGGTGCTGGTCGCCATGCTCGCCTTGCCCCTGTTGGTGCGCCGGTTGCGACCCACTCAGTCCGGCAAGGCGATCCGCTGATCGACGCTGAACTGGTAGTCGCGGAACACGTGTTCTGCGCTGAGGGTGGCGTAAGTGCCATCCGGTCGCCGGTGCGTGGTGTCCTTCAGGCGGTAGGTGTAGTGGCCGCATGTCCAGCAGTTGTAGTTGCGCATGTGGGTGCAAAGACAGGTCTTGTCCAGCACGGAGACACTTTTTGCCCTGGGATGGGCCGCGACCTCGCGGTTATAGGAGGTGATGTAGTCGCAGTGGCCCTTGCCATCCAGTAGGTAGCCGTAGGACTCGCAGTTGGGCCGGTTGCCGGCGCCGATGGCCGGCGTGTTCCTCAGCATGCGCATGGGGTAGCCAGTGGGCGAGATGGTATTGACGACAATGTCGGCTTCGCTGGCCTTGAAGTATTCCTGCTTCACCGGCGCTGGCAATCCGCACTCATTGCTGACCGTAAAGCGAGTCGCCACCTGGACAGCGGCAGCGCCGTTCTCGAGGAAGGCCACGGCATCGCTGCCGGTGAAGATGCCACCCGCCGCGATCAGCGGTATGGCGAGGTTTTCAGCCCGCAGAAAGGTGGAAATTTCGGCCAAGATCGTGGCTAGGTCATACTGGGCCCAATCCAGACCGAAGCCCAGGTGGCCACCGGCCAGCGGCCCCTCCACCACCACGAAATCCGGCAGCCGATGGCGTCTGGCGTTCTTGCGCAGGAACACCTGCAGGGCTCGCAGGGAGGAGACGATGATGCCGAGCTTGGCGTCGCGAAAGCGGGAATGTCCCTCCATCAGCGCGAAGGAACTGAGGTGTAGGCCGGCGCTGAGGGTGATGCCGTCGATGCCCGCGTCCAGGGCCGAGCACAGGCGCACCCGCAGGGTCTCGTGGGGTGCGCCCATGGTCAGTTTTTCCATGCAGTTGATGAAGATCAGGCCCTCGCCGCGCTTGGCCTCCATGGTGCGGCCCACGTGCAGGTGGGTGGCCTCCGCCAGCCGCCCCAGGTCGAACTGCACGGCCGATTTATCAGGGTTGGCGGTGTTGTACTTGTACAACTTGGATTTTTCTTTGACAAAACCGGTGTCGAAGCGCCGATCCGACACGTCCTGCACCATGGCATCCGACAGGTGGCCGATGCCACCCAGCCGCGCCGCCTCGAGGGCCAGCGCGGCGGTGGAGATGTCCACCCCCATCCCGCCGACGACGATCGGCACCAACTCTCGCTTGCCGAAACGCAAACGGAAATCATCAACTCGCTTCATCGTCATCCCTGTGGCGTGCCTGGACCGGGTGCTTTGTAGCTAGTGAACTCGAAAGATCCGGTTGCGGCATTGATATCATAGACAAACTTTATGTTCTCATGCACCACAAGGCGCCCTTACCCCCCCGGGAGGTCCCATGACCAAGAGGTTCTGGTTCACCGCCCTGGCCCTGTTCGTCCTCTCCATGGCGACGGACTTCCTGTTGCACGGACTGCTGCTGCACGCAGACTACGCGCAGCTGCCCAACCTCATGCGCACCAATGCTGATCGTCAAACAGGTCGGCTTCGACCTCGTGCGCATGGCGGGTCTGGGGCTCTGCGTGGGGTGGGCATACCGCTGAGGGGCCGTTCTCGAAGGTCAGCGCGCCCAGGGACCGGACCCATCGCCTACCCTGAAGCCCTGGCCAGGCCGCTGGTCCAGTCCCCCTCGTTCCTTCAGGTGCACCCATGATTCCTCCAGAGCACTTCAACCAGATCGGCGTCGACTACCTGCCGGGCCACCTCGGCGTGGTCATCACCCAGGTCGGCCCCCTGGAAGTGCGGTCCGAACTGCCCATCCAGAAGGCCCTGATGGCCCCCAACGGCTATCTGCACGCGGGCAGCGTCGTGGCCCTGGCCGATACGGCCGCGGGCTATGGCTGTGTCGCCAACCTGCCGGAAGGCGCCACGGGGTTCACCACCCTCGAGCTCAAGTCCAACCACCTGGGCACCGCCCGGGACGGCACGCTCGACTGCGTCGCCAGGGCCGTGCACCTGGGCCGGACCACGCAGGTCTGGGACGCCGTGGTCACGCACCGGGAGACGGGCAAGACCCTCGCCTTGTTCCGCTGCACGCAAATGGTGCTCTACGCGAGGCCCGCCTGATGCAGACGCGGCCCTTCGGCCAGACAGGCCTGCGCGTCACGCCCCTGGGCTTCGGCGCCATGCACCTCAACGACGGCCGCGTCAGCGAGGCCGAAGCCGGGCGGATGCTCAACGCGGTGCTCGATGCGGGGGTGAACCTCATCGACACGGCCCGGGGCTACGGTCTTTCCGAAGAGCGCATCGGCCGCCACCTGGCCCACCGGCGGCAGGAGTTCGTGCTGTCCACCAAGGTGGGCTACGGCATCCCGGGCCTGCCCGACTGGACGGCCGCCTGCATCCTGGCCGGCGTGGACGCCGCGCTGGCGCGCCTGCGCTGCGACCACCTGGACATCGTCCACCTGCACTCCTGCCCGCTGCCGATCCTGGAACGGGGCGAGGTGACCACGGCCCTGGAGGCCTGCGCGAAGGCCGGCAAGCTTCGGGTGGTGGCCTATTCGGGGGAAAACGCCGAACTGGAGTTCGCGCTCAATTCGGGCCGCTTCGGCAGCGTGCAGACCTCCATCAGCCTCTGCGACCAGGGCAACCTCGGGCAGCGCCTCCCGGCCCTGGTGGCGCAAGGCCTGGGTGTCATCGCCAAGCGCCCCATCGCCGGCGCAGTCTGGCAGCGGAGGCAGCGCCCTGATGACCACGCCGAGGGCGAGTACTGGGATCGGTGGCAGGCCATGGGGCTGGCGGACCTCGCCCACGAAGGCTCCTGGAACGAGGTGGCCCTGCGCTTCAGCGCGCACTGCCCCGGCGTGGCCAGCGCCATCGTGGGCACCCGGGACCTGGCCCACTTCAGGCATAACCTGGCTTGGGTGGAAAAGGGGGCCTTGCCGCCGGAACTGTCGGACCGGCTGCGGGCCGCCTTCCAGACCCACGCTCAGGGCTGGCCCGGCCTGATCTGAAGGGCCCGCAGGGTCGCCTGGAATCAGCCCCGGGTCAGCGCGAAGGCCTGGAAGCCCTCGCCCTCCCAGTGCAGTGGGTGAGGACGGAAGAAGGCCGTGCCGGAACCCTCACCCTCGCCTGCGACGCCCCACCCAGAGGGCCAGACCTCGGCCGCTCGCAAGTCCGGCCTCTCCTGGGCCAGCCATGGCCGATGGGCCGCGCCCTCCTCGGGCAACCAGGAGCAGACGGCATAGATGAGCAGACCGCCGGGGGCCAACCGCTCCACCGCGGCCAGGAGGAGGCGGCGCTGGAGACCCGCCAGTCGCTCCAGCTCGTCGTGGGCCAGCCAGGGCCACTCGGGATGTTTCTGCAAGGTGCCGCTGCCGGTGCAGGGGGCGTCCAGCAAGATGAGGTCGAAGTGGTCGTCCGTCTGTTCCAGCCATGCCGCCGCGTCCACCTGGATCACCTGGGCCTCGATGCCTCGCTGTTGGAGGGTCTGGCGCAGGCGGGTGGCCCGCTTGGGATGCACCTCCAGGGCTCGGAGCACCGCGCTGGGGTGGCGCAGGGCCAGGGTGGTGGTCTTGCCGCCGGGGGCCGCGCAGGCGTCCAGGATGCGGGTGACGGGGTGGTCCCAGGCATAGGCCAGCAGGGCCTGGGAACTGCGATCCTGCACCATGCCCGCCGCGGTTTCCAGCCAAGGGCGGGGGAAGGAGGCGCCATCCGCCAGGCGCAAGCAACCGGGAAGTTCCGCATCCGGCTCCAGGCCTTCGGGCAGCTCGCCCTTGAGCAGGCGGAAGCTGGGGCGGGGTGGCTGCTGCAGGCGGGTCCAGAGGGCCTCGAGCCCCTCCTCCGCGTGATGGGGGGCCAGGGCGGCCCGCAGGGCCCGCTCCACGGCGGGGCTGCGGTCCAGGGCCGCGGGCAGGGCCTCCAATTCCGCAGCCAGGGCGGGGCGATCCTTGGCGGCCCGGCGCAGGATCGCGTTCACCAGGCCCTTGTGGGGGATGAAGCCTAGGTCGCGGGTGCCCGCCAGCTCCACGGCCTCGTGCACGGCGGCGTGATCGCTGACGCCGGGCAGCCAGGCCAGCTGTACGAGGCCCATGGCCAGGGCTACCCGGGTGCCCAGGGGCACGCCTCGCTCCGGATCCTTCAGTTTGGGCTTTACCCAGGCCTGGAGGCGGCCCCAACGGCGCAGGCAGAGGCCCAGCAGGGCCTGCGCAAAAGGCGCGTCCTCACCGAGCTCCCGGTCCCAGAAATCCGGCACCCGGCCCTTCTCCCCGAAGACTTCGTGCAGGGCATGGGCGACGTGGAGGCGGGCGGGCGTGGTCATGGGGCTCGATTCAGGACAGAAGTCTGGTCCACAGATTCCACAGATTCCCACAGATTCACGGGGGGCGTTCGTACCAGAACGCAAATCCACGGACCTGCGACGCGAAGCCCGCCTTCGAAGCTGACCGCTCCAGGGTTACTCTGTCCCAGGCAAGGACAGGAGATCCCCATGGCCCACCACTACCCCCTGCAACTCCACTGGACCGGCAACACGCTGGACGCCGCCTACAACCGCAATGCCACCGTCACGACCCCCGGCAAGCACCCGCTGGCCGTGAGCAGTGCCCCGGAGTACGCGGGCGACGCCGCCTGCTGGAACCCCGAGGATCTGCTGGGCTCGGCCCTGGCCACCTGCCACATGCTCACCTTCCTGGCCCTCTGCGCCAAGGCCAAGGTGGCGGTCGTCGGCTATGAGGATCACGCGGAGTCCGTGCTGGACACCGTGGACAAGGTTACGCGCATCACCCAGGTGCATCTGCGCCCGGTCATCCGCGTCCCGCATGGAACAAGCATGGCCAAGGTGGTCGACCTCTTCGAGAGGGCCCACAAGTACTGCTTCGTGGCCAATTCCGTCACCTGCGAGGCCGTGCTGGCCCCCCGCGTGGTGGAAGTCTAGGACCGCTCCGGGAGCAGCCGTGCACTGTCCCTTCTGTGGGCACATCGAGGACAAGGTGGTGGACTCCCGGGAGTCCCGCGAGGGCGACTCCATCCGCCGCCGCCGCGAATGCCTCTCCTGCGGCCGCCGCTTCACCAGCTACGAGCGGCTGGAGGAGGTGCCCCTGGTGATCCTCAAGAAGGATGGCCGGCGGGAGCCCTTCGACCGCCAGAAGGTCATGAAGGGTCTGCTGCTGGCCTGCCAGAAGCGCCCCGTGTCCCTGGCCAGGATCGAGCAACTGGTGGGCGACGTGCATGCGCGGCTCCTGGAGCG
>JBBRZL010000003.1:0-44236 GCA_038236735.1 Holophagales bacterium
CGCGGAGCCTGCAGTTCGGATTCAACGGTGGGCATCGAGGCCACCCTCCTATCGCGGGGGACATCCAGTCCCCCGCTCCCGCGTTCCGCTGCGCGGAGCCGCGGAGTCGGGACGATGCCGGCATGCCCGCCGCCAATGACCACCACCTGCTTCATCGCGGAGCCTGCAGTTCGGATTCAACGGTGGGCATCGAGGCCACCCTCCTATCGCGGGGGACATCCAGTCCCCCGCTCCCGCGTTCCGCTGCGCGGAGCCGCGGAGTCGGGACGATGCCAGCCTGCCCGCCACCAATCACCACTACCTGCTTCAAGCCGCCCTCCAGAGCAGCCAGGATACCCTTCCCGCCCGGGCTGCTCCCGGATGTGAGAAACTGCCTGCATGCGACCCCGTCTGAGCCCTGAGGAACGCCGTGCCCGGCGCCAGCGCAACCTGCGCCGGTCTATGTTCGTGCTGCCCTCCAGTATCACGATGGCGTCCATCTTCTGCGGATTCTCCAGCGTCGTCATGTCCATCAACGCCGCTGGCGCCACCCCCGAGCGCTACTTCCTGTGGGCCGCGGGTCTGCTGGTGCTGGCGGGCGTCTTTGACGGCCTGGACGGCCGGGTGGCCCGGGCCACGAACACCGCCACGGAATTCGGCGTGCAGTTGGACAGCCTGGCGGATGTGATCAGCTTCGGCATGGCGCCTGCCATCCTGGCCTACCGCTACGGGTTCTTCCACCTGGGCATCCAGGACTCCCACCTGCGGGCCGTGGGCTGGGCCGCCTGCTTCGTATTCACCGCCTGTGGCGCCCTGCGTCTGGCCCGCTTCAACATCCAGGTGGGGGCGGTGGACGCCAGCTACTTTGTAGGACTGCCCATCCCCGCCGGCGCCGCCTGCGTGGCCTCGGTCATCATCTGGCATCCCACGCCGCCAGCGTCCGCGGCCCCGGCCTACTGGTTTGCCACGGAACTGGTTCTTCTCGGCCTCCTGATGGTGTCCACCATCCGCTTCCCGAGCTTCAAGAAGCGTACCGCCAACCCCCGCACCGCCATGGTGACCCTCCTCGGCATCGTGCTGGTCTTTGCCCTGTTGATCCTGCTCCAGCAGCGCTTCTTCGTGGGGTTCTTTGCCATCTACATCGTGTTCGCCCTGGCCTTGAACCTCGCCTGGAAGGCCAAGTGGCGGGGCATCTTGCCACCCCATGACCGGCGCGAGGAAGAAGAAGTCGAAATCACTGACTCTTTTTCCTAGCCACCCACCCATTGCCCCGGGCTCCGCTAGAGTTGGCAGGGGAGGCCCCGTGGTGGTGCTTGAGGCAAGGGGCGTGGGCAGGCGGTTCGAATCCCGGTGGGTCTTGAGATACCTGGACCTCGACTTGGCCGTCGGTGAGCGGGTGGCGCTGTTGGGCCCTTCAGGATGTGGCAAGACCACCTTCCTGAACCTGCTGGGCGGCCTCGATCGCCCCGACGAAGGCACCGTCCTCCTCGATGGTGAGCCCCTGCACCTGGCCAGTCCCGCCCGGCTTGCGGAGCTCCGCCGTTCGCGACTGGGAACCATTTTCCAGTTCTTCCACCTGATTCCCACCCTCACGGCGGAAGAGAACATCGAACTGCCACTAAGGATGCTGGCTTGGCCCGAAGCCCTGATCCGTGACCGCTGCGCGGAGCTCATCCAGGCGGTGGGCCTGGCGCACCGCGCCCAGGCCTGGCCCGCCGAGTTGTCCGGCGGAGAGATGCAACGCGTGGCCGTGGCGCGGGCCCTGGCTGCACGCCCGGCGGTACTCCTGGCCGATGAGCCCACTGGCAACCTGGATCGCGCCTCGGGGCAGGCGGTCCTCACCCTGCTCGAGGGGTTGACCGAGCAACAGGGCTCAGCCCTCATCCTGGTCACCCACTCCGAGGCCGCCGCCGGCATCTGCCACCGCATCCTTCGCATGGAAGATGGCCATTTCGCGGGTGGCCCAGCGTGACCTGGTTGGCGCGCAAGCTGGTGACCCGGGCCCTTCTCCGGGAATGGGGTCGGACCTTGCTGACCCTGGTGGCTGTCTCGCTCGGTGTTGCCGTTTTCCTCTCCATCCGCCTGGCCAACCGAGCCGCCGTGGCCAGCTTCGAGCAGTTCACCCTCGGCGTGGGGCAGGGCTCAGACCTGGTGCTCCGCACCGAGGCAGGGCCCCTCCTGGAGGCTCAGGTGGATGCCTTGCGGCCCCTCTCGGAATGGGCCTGGCCGCGGCCCATCATCGAAGGCAGCTTTGCCCGCGGGAAAAGCCTGGAAGGCTTCCAGATCCTGGGCCTGGACTTGGTGGGTCTGGGCGCAGGCGCCGCCGCCGCCCCACCGCCCGCCGACGAGGCCCTTCAGGGCAAGACCACCACTGCGTTCTACGCCCTCATCCAGGATCCCGAGGCGGTGCTCATCCCGGCGGCCCTCGCCGCGGAGGGGCTGACAACCGGGGACCTGATCGAGGGGTTCGTCCAGGAGCGGGCAGTCCGCCTACGTGTGGCGGGCATCCTGCCCGAGCCAGCCAACCGGCCCAGGTTCCAGCGGAACCTCCTGGTGATGGACCTGCCCGCCGCCCAGCGCCTGCTGGGCCGGGTCGGAGAGCTCGACCGGCTCGAATGGGGCCTGCGCCCGGGCTGCCGCCTGCCGGATCTGGAGGCACAGGCAAGCCGCCTGCTACCCCCTGGCCTGATCCTGGAGCCTCCCGAACAGCGGGCCGAAAGCGGCCGGACCATGACCGCAGCCTTCCGATTCAACCTGACCATCCTCAGCCTCATCGCGCTGGCCGTGGGCGCCTACCTCTTGTTTCAGGCCTTCGATGCGTCGGTGAACCGCCGCCGGGAAACCTGGGCCACCCTCCGGGCCCTGGGTCTGTCCCCCAGAGGCGTCCTGCGGCTGGTGCTGTTGGAAGCGACCCTCCTCGGCCTCCTGGGCAGCGTCCTGGGTGTGGGACTGGGGTGGCTGCTGGCTCAGGGGACGGTGCAGGCGGTGAGCCGGACGGTGAATGCCCTCTATGGCGCCAGCGCGGCCCATCGGACGGGGCTGCCAAGCGTGGAAGCCTGGCTAGCAGTGGCGCTGGGTTCCAGCGCCTGCCTCCTGGCCGCCTGGATTCCCGCCCAGCGCGCGGCCCGCACTCCTCCGGTGCAACTGCTCGCACGGGAAGCCGGCCTCCAGACGGCGCGTTGGGGGTGGCTGGGCCTGGGAGCGGCGGTTTCCCTGTGTGCCGGTGCGGGGCTGGCCTATGGCCTTCATCCAGCTCCGGGCGTGGCCTGGCACGCCTATGTCGGCTCCGCCCTGGTGCTGCTCGGTGGTTCGCTGTTGGCAGTGGCCCTCCTGCCGCTCCTGGGTCAGCCGGGGCGGTGGACGCGCCGATGGCGGCTGCGCCTTGCCCTGCGACCCCTGCTGCGCCCCACTGGCCGGCATGGTTTCGCGGCCGCCGCCCTGGCCGTGGCCATCGGCATGACCGTGGGCATGGGCGTCATGGTCCAGAGCTTCGAACACACGGTACTGGCCTGGATCGGCAGCAGCCTCCGGGCCGATCTCTATGTGGCTCCCATCGGCTCCACCGGAGCGGCCAGCCAGCACCGCCTGGGACAGGCCACGGTCGATCGCATCGCCGCGGACCCTGCAGTGGCCGCGGCGGACCGGTTCCAGATTCTGCCCATCACCTTCCGGGGCCGTCCCACCTTCCTGGGCGCGGGCGACATGGCGGTCCAGGCCTCCCGGGGCGGCCTCATCCTCGCCGCGGGAGGTCCGTTCCCGGCCCCCCTGCTCACCATGCGACGGGGCGGCACCTCTGACCCGGGCGTCCTGGTATCCGAGACGTTCTCCCGTCATTTCGGCGTGCGGGTGGGGGACCTCCTGGACCTGCCCACACCCGGCGGTTTCCACCAGGCCACGGTGCGCGGAGTCCTCGCGGATTACGGCAACGAACGCGGCAGCCTGATCCTGGACCGGCCAGTCTTCCTGGCCTGGTTCCAGGATCCACGCGTGGCCAGCCTGGCCCTGTACCTCCGACCCGGCGAATTACCCGAGGGTTTTGCCGCCAGACTCCGCCGGGACCATCCGGGCCTTCAGGTCCGCACCAATGCCGCACTGCGCAACCAGGTCACCACCATCTTCCGTCAGACTTTCGCCCTCACTTATGGGCTTGAGGCCATCGGGCTCATGGTGGCGATCCTCGGCCTGGGCCAGGGGCTCACGGGTTTGGCGCTGGCCCGCCGAGGGGAGATCTGGTCCCTGCGGGCGCTGGGGGCCACCCAGCTGGATCTCACCCGCATCCTCCTGCTCGAAGGCCTGGGCGTGGCCCTGGCAGGACTGCTCGCGGGCCTGGGCCAGGGCCTGCTCCTGGCCCGCATCCTCGTGGATATACTCAACCCCCAGGTCTTCGGCTGGACCCTTGGCTTCTCGGTGCCCTGGCGTTTCCTCAGCCTCGTGGCCAGCGCCACCGCGGCTTCAGCAATCCTGGTGCTGGTGCCCACGGCCCGCTGGGGGGCTCGCCTGGCGGCGGACCGGGAAGTGGAGGAGGGCGCATGAGGAGGATCCTCGCCGGGTGCCTGGCCCTGGCCTGCGGGGCGACGCCGCCAGCCACGGATGGCTTCGCCGTCGCTCGGCCCGGCTATCGGTTTGCCTTTCCCCGGGACCACGGGAGCCATCCCACCTTCCGCACGGAATGGTGGTACTTCACCGGCCACCTGTGGTCGGTGGATGGTTCCCGCCGCTTCGGCTACCAACTCACGTTCTTTCGCCAGGCTTCTCCACCTGCTCCCTGGAAGGGCTCTCCAGCCTGGCGCAGCGATCAGCTCCACCTGGCCCACGCGGCGCTCACGGACGAGGCAGGACGACGGTTCCTGGTGGACGAGCGCCTGGACCGGGCGGGTCTGCTGGCGGGAGCCGCGGAAGATCGTCTGGAAGTCTTCCAGCAGGACTGGCACGCGACGCAGGCTCCGGCAGGGCCCATCCACCTCCGCATGACCCTGCGGAGCGCCGCGCTGGAGCTGACTCTGGAGCCCACCACATCGCCGGTGATCTTCGGCAAGGATGGTCTCAGCCGGAAGGGGGCGGACCCAGGAGCCGCCAGTCACTACCTCACGTTGCCCCGGCTGACCTGCCGCGGCTCCCTCCGCCTTCCGGAGGGCCTCACCCTGTCGGTGCAAGGTACCAGCTGGATGGATCATGAATTCAGCTCGAGCCAGCTGTCCCGGGATCAGGTGGGCTGGGACTGGGCTGGCATCCAGCTCAGGGATGGCCGGAGCCTGATGGTCTATCGCCTGCGCCGGCAGGATGGTAGCCAGGATCCTTTCTCCACGCTCACGGAAGTGGATGCGGTCGGCCACATCCGCCGCAGCACCCAGGCCTTCAGCCTCGTTCCGAAGGGCAGCTGGCGCAGCCCCGCCACGGGCACCGCCTACCCCTTGCCCCTGGAGCTGGACGCCTGGGGTGAACGGTTGACGCTGGTGCCGGTCCTCCTGGACCAGGAACTGCAAACAGCCCGCAGTACGGGCATCACCTACTGGGAAGGCGCCTGCCGGGTAAAGAACGCCGCCGGGCAGGAGATCGGCGATGCCTATGTCGAGCTCACCGGCTACGCCCACTCGCTCAAGGGCCGGTTCTGAAGCACAGCAGAAAGCCCCGCTGCTGCGGGGCCTTCTGCCCGATCCTGGTCCACAGCGATGCTCGGCATCGCGCTCCAGCGCTCTACATCGAGGTCGCGCCCGCCGGCACGGTCACACCGGCCACCGCTGCGACCTTGGCATTTGACAGCAGCTTGCCGCCTGTGCCGGCGCCGATGCCGAGAGCCGCGCCCTGCTTGACCCCCGCCTCGGTGGTGGCGCCTGTGGGGATCTTCGCGGCGGCCATGCGCTGGATCAGGAAGGTGGCCGCAGAAGACCCGTCCCCGGCGACGTGATCACCGGCCAGGAGCACCACCGCATCAGGCTTCCGGCCCGTGAGGGTGCCAATGGCCTTGCCCATGTCCTGAGGGCCTTTCACATCCACCACCATGACCTTCATGCCTCCCGAAGCCCCGGTCAATTCTCCTAATGCGGCTTTGCTCTGGCTGGCGTCACACACCACGGCCAGGGTGGTGACCTGAGGCCAGGCTTTCTTCATGGCGCTCAACAGGGCATCGTAATCGCCTGCCGAAAGGGCCGCGGCACCCATGGCAAGTATGAAAGCAAGACGAAGTCGAGCCATGGAACCACCTCCAATGGCTTCTTCATCGGCACCCCGACCGGATCCCTGGAGCCTGGGCGCTCAGGCTTCTTTTTTCCTGTCAGGTCAGAATCCCCGCAATGCAGGCGCTGAGAAAATTGGCGAGGGTGCCCGCGAGCATGGCCCGGAACCCCAGGCGGGCCAGATCGCCACGCCGCTCGGGCACCAGGGCGCCGATGCCGCCCACCTGGATGGCGATGCTGCTGAAATTGGCAAACCCGCAGAGGGCGAAGGTGGAGATCAACCTGGCCTTGGCGGAGAGCGTCATGGCACCCAGATCCAGGAAGGCCACGAACTCGTTCACCACCATGCGTTTGCCCAACAGTGAACCCACCTGCCCGGCCTCTGACCAAGGCACGCCCATGAGGAAGGCGAAGGGCTTGAAGATGCCGCCGAGCACCAGCTCGAGGCTAAAGCCCGGGTGGATGGCCTTCATCAGGCCGTTGATCAGGTAGATCAACGCGATGAAGGCGATGAGCATCACCGCCACGTTGAAGGCCAGCTGGCCACCCTCGAAGGCGCCCCGGGCCGCGGCATCCAGCACGTTCGCATCATGGTTGGGAATGTCCACCGCCACGCCGACGCTGGTCTCGGGCGTTTCCGTCTCCGGCTCCAGCAGCTTTGCCATCATCACCGCGCCCGGCGCCGTCATGATCACCGCCGTGAGCAGGTGCACGATGTCCACGTGGGCCACCTGGACGTAGGCCACCATGATGCTGCCGGACACATGGGCCATGCCGGCGGTCATGATCAGCATGAGTTCGCTGCGGGTCATGCGGGCGAGGAAGGGCCGGATGGTGAGGGGCGCCTCGGTCTGGCCCATGAGGATGCTGGCGGCGACGCTCACACTTTCGGCGCCGGAGACCTTCAGGAAGCGCCCCATGGCCTTGGCCGCGGCAGTCACCACCCACTGCATGACGCCGATGTAGTAGAGCACCGCGAAGATCGAGGCCACGAAGATGATGGTGGGCAGCACCGCGAAGGCGAAGATCATTCCCACCTTGCCGCTGGGGCCATCGGACAGCGCCCCGAAGACGAAGCTGGCGCCCTCGTGGGCATAGGCCATGAGGTGCTCCACCACGATGCGCATCTGATCGAACGCCGAGCCCACTAGGTTGCCCCGGAGCAGGCCCAGGACGATGACCCCGAAAAGTCCCCAGTTCAGCGACTTGTTCTCGTAGGACGCAAAGCGGCGCAGGAGCATGGGCAGGAACATGAGCCCAAGCACCAGCCAGCCCGTGCCCCGGGGGAAGGGCAGGAAGGACAGGAGGGTGGCGAGCGCGGGGCCCTTCAGGACGATGAGCGCGAAAATCCACTGGAGGCCGAGGCCCCACAGGATGGTGCGCCAATGAATGGCGCTCCGCTTGTGGGACAGCGCGTAGGCCAGGGCCATGAAGGCGACGATGCCCGCCAGACCGATGAAGCGTTGCATGGGGGCTCCTAGGCCTGTCAGGCGGGTTTATCCCGACCGACAGGCGGGGGCCCGGGGGGACATAGCGGGCGCTGTGAGCAGGCGGTCCCCCCGGACAGCATTAAAGTTCGCGGTTCAGAGCCTCGACGGCCTGCTCCATATAGAAGCGGGCCCGGCCCAACAGGCCCTCCCGCTGCATGACCATGACGAGCACGCAGTGTTCCTTCGCACCCATCATGAGAATCCAGTGCAGGTCGGTCGCGAAGGCCAGCTGCTTGACTTCGCCCCGGTCGAATTCCTCCACGGCCTCCTGCAGGTGGCGCTTGACCACATGCTGATAGGCGCCCAGCAACTGCAGCCCCTCGTTCGACACCTGGATGGTCCGGGAGCTGATGGGATCCCCATCGCGATCATTGAATGTCGCGGCCAGGGCCTCGGGCACTCGTTCGATGAGCTGATCCAGGATTTTCTGGAACATGGCAGGACTCCGGTGATGCGTGACCAAAGCATGACCGGACTGGCCCTTTGAAAACAGACCCCAGGAATTCCCAGACCGCTTCCTAGATCCCCCGCGCCACCTGGAGAGCCCACACGGAGAAGAGGAAGATCCACGCCGAGAGGCGGAGAAGCTTCGAATCTGGGAGCGCGGGATAGGGGTCGCCCCGCCAGGCGCGCCGGGCGTCCCATAGCGCCGCCACCGGCAACAGCGCCACGGCCAGCGCCACGGCCGGGTGCCAATAGAAGGCCGCCGGCCAGTCCCACCGCCCCAGCGCCAGCACACAGCGGGTGAGCCCGCAGGTCGCGCAGGCGATGCCAGTCAGGCGCTTGAAGGCACAGCCCGGAAGCAGCCCGGACAAGGGCTGCAGCAGCGCCGCCAGCCAGATGCCAACGGCAGCGAGCGGCGCCAGGATGGCCAGCCAGGGAACCCGTCTCATGCCGCCAGCCTAACCAACCAGAGCATCAGGAAGACCAGTCCCAGGCCACAGCAGCCCAGCAGCGCGGCATGGACCACTGTGGCCGCGATCCCGCGCCAGGGTTCGCAGCCATGCCGGGCCGCGAGGGCGAAGCCACGGAAGAGCCACAGGTAGGCATCCAGCAGGAACAGGGGCAGCGCCAGCAGGAGACCCAGCAGCGGCAGGAACCCCAGCAAACCCAGCAGGGTTCCCACCGCGGCGATGCGCAGCGCCTCGGCCTCCGCCAGCAGGCTGGTCCGAAAACCCCGCCTTTCCTTCAGGCCTCCCAGCAACCAGAGACCCGTATGATCCCAGACGGCGTGGTGTAGCCAGGTACCCAGCACCCCCAGCGGAACGACCAGCAGGAGCCAGGGCCAGATGCGCCCGAAAGGCGGTGGAGCTGGCAGGCTCGCCAGCAGTTCATGGAGATCTCCCGGATCCACTCCCAGCCTCACCAGGAGGCCGGTGGGATCCGTTCCCCTCCGAAGCGCGTCATAGGAATGGAGCGCCCTCCAGAGCGTCCAGGACGCGTTCACCAACGCCAGCGGCATCCAGACCAGGGCCATGTCCCTGACAGCGCGGCCGAGGGGCGGCGCGGGCGAGCCGAAGGCCGTCCCCGGCCGGGTAAGGGCCCGGAAGGAGGTGGCCAAGGGCAGCCTCATCACCTTCCCTGGAATAGCGTTACGAACTCGCGGAGCGCCACGGCAGCGCCATCCCGCTTGAAGGCCCCATGAAAATCGGCAGGGCTGAGGTCGGCAAACTCACCGCAGGTGGCCATGGTCCCGTTGACGTCCAGGGCCTCGGCCCGGGCTGCTGGTAGGAGCTGGGCAGAAAAAGCGGGCATTTGGGCCTGGAGGGCAAGAGCCGGGGCCAGGAAGACAAAAAGCAGGGCATACATGGAGAAACGCTACCAGTTCCCCGGGGAAATGGTGGTTCTTGACCCGGAATCAAATCACGCCGATGGGTATTGGATGGCCGCGCTGCTCCGACACCTCCCCACGACTCCACTGGACGAACTCCGGGCCTGGCTGGCCGGCTACGTCGAAGGCGATGCCGCCGCACTGTACCGCCTGCACCAGGTGCTCCAGCAACTCCGCCAGATGGCTCTGCCTGAACTGGGAGGCCGCCTCACCAGGCCCACCTCCTCTCTGTCGCTGAAGCGATTCATCCTGGGCCTTACGACGAAATTCGATTGGCCGGAATGGGTTCCCTGGATCCTGCCGGCGCTGCAACAGGAGCGGGACCTGGGCGTGTTCGACGAGGGCTGTGCCGCCCTCGGCCGTCTGGAGGTCCGGTCGGCCTGGGAGGCCCTCCAGAAGCTCTCGACCCAGCGCACGGACGCGGACCACCAGCTGATCCTGCAGCGCGAACTGGGTGCCCTCGAATCCCACCAGGCCCTCAGCTTCTATCTCGGGCGCCTGCTGGAAGGAGAAAGCAACCCCCGCCTGGCCCATCAGGGTGCGCGGGGACTGGCCACCGTGGCAGAACCTTCGGATCTGCACACGCTCGAGGAAGCCCTGGAAGGGGCCGATCCCCTTGCCTACGGCCTGCTGCTCCGAGCCCTGGCCGAGCTGCCGGGGGGCACTGCCGGGGCTCTGCTCATCGCCCGAGTCCAGGACACGGTTCACACCCTGGAAGACCTCGAGTCCCTCGATGCCCTGACGCACCGCGTGCAGGTCGGCGCGCGAACCGCGGCCCGGTCCGAGCTGGCCCTGGCCTTGGCGGCCCGGATGGAAGCCCGCGCGGCCAGTGCGGTAAAGGATCTACAACGGTCCCTGGATGCCGGGGAGGCGGGGAATCCACTGCCCGTCCTGGACCAGCTCCACCAACAGGCCAAGGGGCCCTATGAGCGGTTTCTCACCGAAGCCCTGATCATCCTGGTGGAGGGCAAGATCGCCCGGTTCAGCGCCATGGTCACCGAAGCCCAGGACATGGTCGCCAAACGGCGCGTCCTCCTGGGCAACCGACTCAACCAGATCTGTGACGGCCTTGTCCGGCAGGTGCGCACCGGAAGGGTCGACCTGGGTGGGGTCCTGCCAGTCCTCCAGCAGGCCTTCGAAAGCTACCCCCAGAGTGAAGGACTGGACCACGCTTTCTGCTGCCTGGTACCCGGCAATGACCAGGAAGGCCTCGGGCAGCTTCTCAAGGTTGCGGATCCCAAGCGCCGCCGCGCCTGCCTGGACACGCTCGGCGCCCGGGAAGAGGACACACTGGTGCCCTTCTTCCTGTCGGCTGTGCAGGATCCCATTGTCGAGGTGGGACTGCGCGCCATGAACCATCTGGGAAAACTACCCTCCGGCTTCCCGGCCGTGATGGCGCTGTTCCATTCAGACCGACCTGAGCAGGTCCGGACCGCGCTAGGGATCTTTACCGAGAACGGTACCCAGGCCGCGGCTGAACCCCTGATGGCCTTCCTCAAGACTGATGTGCGGGACAATCTACTGGTGGAAGGCGTGGAGGCCCTCGGCGCCATCCGCCATCCGGCTGCGGCCCCGGTTCTGCTGGACCTGCTCCACGACGGCAAGCCCATCCGCCTCCAGGAGGTCCTGGTCGAAGCCCTCGCCAACCTCGCCACGCCGGAGGCCAGTCTCGGCCTGCTCTCCAAGGCCGCGAACCTCAAGGCGCCCCAGGTGCTCATCGTCGCGCTGGAAGGCGCCCTGGCGGCCTTCCCCGGCTTCGAACGCCCCCTTCCCCAGGAAGCCCTGCCCCTGGTGGAACGGCTCTTCACCCGCTGCTGCGACGACCGGGAAGGCGAGGGGCAGCGGATGCGGGCCATCATGGCCACTCTGAGCCTCTTCTGCTTCGACCAGGAGCTCTACGCCCGGCTCAAGGACTCGATCTCGGACTTCCTGTTCGACCTTCGCACCAAGGGCGATTGGGACCGGGAGTCCAACGAACGGGTCGCCGCCGTCGTGAAGGAACTCGGACGCCGCAGCGCCAGCCTCGGGCATATCGCCGGCAAGGAGGAAAAGGTTCGCGCCCTCCTCCAGGGCGTACCGCACCAGGGCCCGCAACGCACGCCCTCGCTCTTGGCGGTACGGGAAGCCCTCCAGGACCCTGAGTTCATCATGCGCGCCGAACTTGCGCAGGAACTGGCCGCCTTCGTCCTGGGTGAATTCGGGCGAGAGGAGCCGGACTGGCGGGCCCTCGCGCGGCTCTGCGAGATCGGCGGCCTCACCCGCCAGATCACGCTGGCGGATTCCCTCAAGGAAGTCTTCCTCCAGGCCACGGGACTGGGATTGCGCAGTGCCGCCAAGGAGGCGCTGCTGGCGCTGGGACTGGACGAGTCGGCCATCTCCCGGCGACCGCCCATCAAGTCCATCCTGCTGCTGGACGCCAGCGCCTTCTTCCGGAAGCGATTGATGACGGCCCTCAGCCAGGGCTGGGAGGTGCGCGAGGCCGGCAGTCGCACCGAGGCCGAACCCCTGCTGTCTGAACGGCCCGTGGATCTGATCATCTCCGAGCAGTCCGATCAGCTTGGCGATCTCCACCCCTGGCTGAAGTTGCAGTGCGAGACCCGGCACTGCCGCCAGGTCCTGCTGTCCACTGCGGCCCGGAGCACCCATTCCGGCGAGCCCTGGCTGCTGGGCGTACTGCACAAGCCCTATCTCCACGAACAACTCTTCAAGGCTCTGGAACCCTGACAGGATCCGGGCGGTTATCCTTTCCCTGTTCCGAGGCATCCATGCTCGCACTGTCCGCCTGGTTTCGAACTCTGGTCGTCCTGCTCTTCGCCTTGCCGGTCCTGGCTCAGGGCCAGGATGTCGAACTGGCCGAACGGCTGTTTCGAAGCGGAGAGCGAGCCTATTCGGCCAAATCCTACAAGGAGGCCCTGGATACCTGGGGCCAGCTCCTCCAGTCGGATCCCAAGAGCGAATACGCCCCCCAGGCCCTGCTGAAACTGGCCCGCCACCAGGTGGAGATCGAACACAAGCCAGAGGCCGCCATGCCTTATCTGGAAAGGCTCCGCACGGAATACATCAATTACCCCGAGGCGGCCGAAGGCTTCCTGCTGCGCGGCATCCTCCTGGCGCAACAGGCCCGGCGGCCCGGGGAACTGAATGCGGCCATGGCGGAATTCAACCGCGTGCTCGACCTGTTCCCGGACCTCCCCTCGTGCGGCGTCGCGCGCTTTCACCTCGGCACCGCCTGGCGCGACCAGGGTCAATGGGGGCGGGCGCTACAGCAGTTCATCGAGTCCTTCCGCCTCAATCCTCACTCCCCTGTGGCGCCCCTCGCCATGCTCGAGGCGGCCAAGACCCTCGACCTGATGGGCGACCTGCCGGGCTGCCTCCAGATCCTGCAGCGCCTGCGCACCGAGGCTCCCCGGAGCCCAGAGGCCCAGGAAGCGGTCTGGCAGATCGCGCTACGGGTGAAACACCGCCTGCAGAAACCGCCCCTCCGGAGCGAAGGTCCTTGGCCCGCGGGCCGGGTCAAGTGGCTGAAGACTCCCACCCTGCTCGCCGTTGCGACAGACGGCGACCTGCTGGTTTATCAGAGCGACCTGGAGCATGCCTTTCGTCTGCACGGCAACGAGCTGACCCAGCTGGGCCCGCCCGCGCCCGGCAGTCGGGCCCTGGTCGCCAGCCCTACCGGCGCGGTCTGGCTGCTGTCGAAGAACGGCATTGTCCGCGATGACGCCCCGGCGATCCAGCCCCTGGGCGCCCTGGGCTCCGTAGCAGGTGCCGCCCTGGACCGGTGGGGCAATCTCTGGGTGGCCGACGCGAAGACCCCCGCCCTCACCGTGTTCTCCGTTGAAGGTGGCGCGCGCACCGTGGCCTCGCCCACGGCCAATGCTCTGGCCCCACTCACCACGGGTGGGGTTGTCGTAGCCGCCGACGCCGACCGCAAGCTGCTCTTCCTAGACGCCGACGGCCAGCCGCGCATCGTCGTGCCCTACGGCAAGGCTCTGCCCGCTCCCTTCAAATACGTGGTGGCCCTGGCCGCGGATGGCGCCGGACAAGTGGCCGCGCTGGTAGATGGTGGCGATTTCGGCGAGGGCGTCGTGATCTACGGTCCCGACGGAGCCGTCCTCCGCCAGGCCACCTTCAAGGCTCTGGGCGTCACGGGACGCATCACCTCGCTGGCCCTGGACCGCTCGGGTGGCCTGATTCTCTGTGACCGCCGCAACGACCTGCTGATCCGGTTGAACTGACATGAGACTCCGACACCTATTGTCCATCTTCCTTCTCTGCGCCGCCCTCTGGGGCCAGGATGCGGCCCTCAAGGACAGCTTCCTCCAGGCCAAGGCCCTCTGGGCCACCCAGGGCGACCGGGAGGGCGCCACCACCCGCTTCGACACCATCGTGGCCAGGCTCGCGCCGAAGGCTGGTGGCCTGGAACCCGAATGGCTCCAGGTCCTCTGCGAGAGCTACAACTGGCTGGCCGTCCTCGATGATCGCAGCGCCCAGAGCAAGTCCAGGGCCCAGGTCCGCCTCCAGGCCCTCATCGAACTCAATCCGGATTTCGAAGTGGACCACGCCCTCACCTCGCAGCGCCTCTTGGCCCTGTTCGATCGGATGAAGGGCGAGAAGTACGCTTTGGTCAAACTGAGCTATGCGCCCGAGGGGGGAAGGCTGCTCGTGGATGGCAAGCCGGGTGCGCCTCTGCCAAAGAAATTCCTGCCCTTCGGAACGCACAAGGTGGCCTATGCCCGGCCCGGCTACGCGCCCGGCGAGATCACGCTGGAACTGGGGCCCCGGGATGTGAAAGCCGTCGATTTCAAGTTGGTGCGGACTGCCTCCACCGTCACCCTCTACGTCCAACCCAGCGATGTGGAAGTACTGCTGGACGGCAAGAGCCTGGGCTACGCCATCGGCAAAGCTGGTCCCGAGGCGGCCTCCATCGCCATGCCTTTGGGACTGAGACCCGAGGAACTCTCCGCACCCTTCATTATTCCTGAACTCGCCGCCGGGAAACACCGCCTCGAACTGAAGGCGCCCTGCTTCCGCACCAAGGTTTTGGAATTGCCCGCGGTCTTCGCCACTCCCCCGGCGGACCACACCCTCGAAGCCATTCGCATGGAGCCCTCCAGGGGCGCGCTGTCCGTGAGCTCGGGCTGGCCTGGGGGTGAATTGTTCCTGTCCGGCCAGAGCCGGGGACCGCTCCCGGTCGCCAACCTCTCGGTCTGCTCCGGCCCCTATGATCTGCAGGTCCGTTTTTCCGCCGGTGGATTCTCCCAGCACATCACCGTGGAAGACGGCAAAGCCCTCAGCGTAGAGGCCCGGCCAAAGCCCCGTCTGGCCTTCATCGGCCTGGAAAGTGGCGAGTTCACGGGACGGGCCCGATTCCTGGCCCAGCTCGCCGCCCTGGGGGAGCGGCTGCAGCAACTGGCCTTTCTGCCGGCCCGCCCTGACGAACCGCCCAAGGATGCCCTGATCCGCCTGAAGGCCTCGCGGGATGCCGAACTCGTTTTGATCGCCCGGCCCGTTCCCGACAAGGTCATCCATCGGGTCGAGCTCGTCCTGATGACCCTTGATGGGGACGAAGAGCGCTCCCAGGTGAAGCCGCTGGAACAGGATCCCCTTGCTTCCCTGGCCGCACGCCTCAATGCGATCGCACGGATCCAGCAACCCGGACTGGGCTTTTCGGTCTTGGACGTTCCTGGGGAAGCTGGGCCCTGGGTGGTAGCGGCCTCTGAGCAGGCCATGCAGGCCGGTCTCGTGGTCGGCAAGTCCATCCTGCAGGTCCAGGGCAAGCCCGTTCCCACGGCACAGGCACTCCGTCAATTCCTGGAGACGGCCAAGGGTCCTCTGGCCGTGAGCCAGGAGGGCGCCACGACAACCCTTCCCGTCCAGATGGAGGCTCTGGAAGTTCCCCTGGGTTCCCCGAGCTTCTGCTATCCCGCGGTGCTCGCCCAGTTGCGCCTGCAGTACTTCGGCGCCAAGGGGGATGAGGCCAACCTGCTCAAACTGAATCAGGCCCTCGTACTCATGCAACTCCGGAAATACGACAAGGCCATCGAGCTGCTGCGCGACGCGCGGCTCAGCAGCGTCCGCGGAGTCAGCCAGGGGACCATCGACTACCACACCGGCCTCTGCTTCCTGCGCCTGGGATCGAACTACCAGTCCGAGGCTGGTCAGGCCTTCCGTCAGGCCTTGAAGTATCCTCAGTCAACCCTGCTTGGTCCCGATGGTCCCCTGGTCGCCCCTTTGGCCAGACAGGCTCTCGAGGATCTGAAGTAATTAGGAGGATCCATGCGACGCCAACGCGGTGAAGGCAAGATCGGCTGCATTTTTTCCCTGCTCATCGTGGGCGCCCTGGGTGCGGCGGCCTACAAGGCCGTTCCCATCTACTACGGCAACAGCGAGCTGATCGACGCCTGCGGCTTCATCGCCAGCGGCGCCAGCAGCAAGCCCGTAGAAACCGTCGAGCGGGAGGTCAAGGACAAGGCGAAGGAACTCATGGTCGTCGAGGCCTTGACCCAAAAGGGCGCCATCCGCGTCACCAAGACTTCCGGTGGCGAAGCTGGCACCTGTACCATCACGCTCCACTACAATCGCATCATCGATTTCTATGGCATCTACCAGTGGACCATGGTCACCGACAGCCGCACCAGCAAGCCGATTTTCGAGGGCATCCGCTGATCCACCCTTGCGGTCAGGGCCATCAGACGGCAACCTGCCCTCATGAACCTGTCACTTCCTGAAGACAAGCACCTTGCTCTGGGCGAGGCCCTGCGGCCTGTCCTCATCCCGGGCTCGAAGTCTGTCACCAATCGGGCCCTGCTGCTCGCAGCCCTGGCGCCGGGCGAGAGCCGCCTGCAGGGTGGACTGGAAGCCGAGGATACCCGCTGGATGCGCCAGGCCCTGCGCGCCCTTGGCTTCTCGCTGGTGGAGCAGGATGGCACCTGGTTGATCAAGGGAGGCCACCGGCCCAGCGCCAGGGAACCATTGTGGCTGGGCGAATCCGGCACCACGCTGCGCTTCCTCCTGCCCTGGTTGGCCCTGGCCGCCGAAGGACCCATCCGGCTGGAAGGCCATGCCCGGCTCTTCGAGCGCCCCCTGGGACCCCTGCTGATTCCTCTCCAGGCCCTGGGCGCCGGCTGGTCTCCCGATGCGGGAGGAGCCTGGCTCAATCCGGCCAAGCTGCCAGCCCGCCGGCTGGAACTCCAGGTGGACGCCCGCCTCAGCAGCCAATTTCTCTCGGGCCTGGCCCTGGCCGCAGCGGGCCTGCCGGAACCGAGCTTGCTGACCTGGATCGAAACGGCCAGCCCCAGCTATCTCACCCTCACCACCCGGTGGCTGCGGCGCTTTGGGTGCGCCGCAGACCTGGAACCGGGGTGCTGGCGAATCCCCGGCGGGGCGCTCGCCCCCCAAAGCCTGACCTTGCCGGGGGACTGGAGTGGGGCCGCCGCCTTCCTCGCCGCGGCGGCGGCCACCGGGAGAACCCTTCGGTTGGGACCGCTGGATTCGGCGGACGCCCAGGGGGACCGTGCTCTGGTGGCCATCCTCGAGGCCGCAGGCTGCGAGGTCCGCCGGGTGGAGCCACAGATACTGGAACTCTCCGGAGGCCTTCAGCGGGGCCTGGCTGCGGACCTGACGGACTGTCCGGATCTGGGGCCTGTGTTGGCGGCTCTGGCGGCCCTGGCCCCAGGCCCCTCCGAACTGCGGGGCCTCCATACCCTGCCCTTCAAGGAATGCGATCGCCTGGATGCTTCAGCGGAACTGGTGCGCTGGCTGGGTGGCCAGGCGGAAATCCTCGGCAACCACACCCTGCGCATCACGCCAGGTACTCCGACCCCCGGGCGGGCGCCCTTCGACCCCCGGAACGATCACCGCATGGCCTTTGCCGCCGCAGTGGGTGGCTTGCGTGGGGGTGGCGAACTGATCAATCCCGGTTGTGTGGCCAAGACTTTCCCGGATTTCTGGGTGGTCTGGCGAGGCATGCTCGGATGCTGAGGGCCGCCTGGCTGGGCGACTGGAAGGCCCCCTGGGGGCTGGACCGGGGCCGCCGCTGGGGGGATGGGAGTTGGTCCCTGGCCGCCCTGGCGCAGGCCTGGCTGCTGGGGGGCCAGGAAGGCCGCTGGCCCCGGCTGGAGCAGGAGGCGCGGCGACCGCTGGGACCGAAGGTTCTGGCCGCGCCCACGGTGTTCGGACCGCGTCCCGATCCGGCCTGGGTGGCGCGCCTGCGCCATGGCAGCTCCGGCGCGCCCGCCCAGCATCGGGGGACGCGGGAGAACGAACTGCAGGCCTGGGCTTGGGAGGCCCTCCTGGAGGGCGATGGCAGGCCCTGGATGGCCTCGGGTTCAGTCCTCCTTGATCTGGTCCAGCGGCTCCGGTGGATTGCCGTCCTTGGCGCGGTGGATGATGAAGGAACGCTCCACCTTCCGCCCTTCCTGGACCTCGTCCCCACCGAGTGGCACCGGCTGCCCCGGGGTTGGTGGGAGACCCTCCTGAAGGAACAGGATGCGGACGGGCGGTTGCTTCCGGTGGGGCCGCTGGATCCATCGCTGCCCTGGCCGGCCCTCCAGCGGCACGCGCAGGCCCTGGTCCTGCCCTCTCTGCCCGAAGAGCTGGCGCCTCACCGCGCCGCGCCCTGGTTGCACGAGTCGCCCACGGGCGCCTGGATGCTTGATCCCAGGATCCGCGCCTGGGCCCGGGGCTTCGGGGCCTCAGCCCCAGGCTTGACCCCTCTGGTTCCTCAGGGTTTGGGCGTGGGGCAGCCCCCCGATCTGGCCCTGGCCGAAATCCTGAACCTGCGGCTGCCCACAACCCATCCTCCGGGTTGGGCGACGTCGCTTGAAGCGGATCTCCGGGAGCAGTTGCCGGGTCCGAAACCCCCACCCGCCTCGGGCCACCCCACGTGGGACCGGTTGCGAATGCGCTGGGGAGGCGAGCCGGCCGCTGCCGCGCCGGGCTACCCTTCTTGGGAAACCACCCTCCACCCCTGCGCAGACCCCTTCCATTGGATGGCCAAGGGCCTGCTGGAGAACGAGGCCTGCGAGCCCGAAGGGGCCCTGCGAGCTTTCACTTTCGCCCACGCCCACTTTCTTCGGCTGGGCGCCGCTGGCTGGGCTTCGCGGGCGGCTTCAAATGCTGCCAGCATGGCCCTCGTGTGGGCCGACTTCCCCGCTCACGAGCGCTGGGCCGCCCTGCGGGGTCCCCTGCCCCAACCCTGGCGGGACCTTGAAGAGGCCCAATTGGCGGAAGTGCTGCTTGCGCCAGAGACCGCCCTCACCCACATTCGGGCCCTGGTGGCGAATTATGCGGATTTTCCGGCGGCTTGGGGCCTTCTGACCAGCTTTGGCACGGACCACGAGCGCTGGGACCTGGTGCGAGAGGGTCTGGTCCACGTCCAAAGTCACCCCTATGCGCGCTTTCTCGAGGCCGTCCTGGGTCCTCTCGATGGGGGCCCACCCGCCGAGGCCGACCCCGAGACCCGACTCAGCTGGGAGGCCCACCGGCTCTTCCGCGGGACCGGCGACGGACCGTCCTTCTGGGCAGCCTGGCGGGCCTGTCCCAATCAGGTCATGCGCCTGGAACTGGGCCTGCAGGTGCTGGAACGGGTGCCTGCCCAGCGGACGGCGAGCCGCCTGCTCAGCCTGCAGGTCATCGCGGACCGGGCGGCCGCACCCCGGCACCAGGGACGCCTGGCCGCCCTGTGGCCCCGCGAGAAGGGGGAGGCCGATCGAACGCCTGCGGACCTCATCCAGGCCTGGCTGGCCCAGCGGAGCACTCCCACCTGGCTGGCCTGGGAGGAAGAGGGCCATCTCCACTCCCTCGGTAGTGGTGAGGTTCCCCCGGAAGGGGCTCTCAGTCGTCTGGCCAAGGATGGCGCCCTGGCTCCATTCCGGCAGGACGGCTGGGTCTGGCATGGATTTCCGCTGCTTTGGGAAGGCTCTCCCGTGGGGGCGGTGCTGCTGGCGCAACCCGCGGAGGCCGCCCCAATCGACCCCTGGGAACCCCTGCTGCTGTCCCCCTGGGTGGCGCGGCTCCGTGCCCGGGGCCCCGTCGAAGCCCCGATCGAGCCCGGCTTCCTGCACACCGATGGCAGCGAGCCCATGGCCTCGGTCCTGCGGGAACTGGATCGCGTGGCGGGCTCTGATCTGCCGGTACTGATTCTGGGCCCCACGGGCAGCGGCAAGGAACTGGCCGCCCAGGAACTGCACCTACGCTCAGGCCGCAGCGGGAGACTGGTGGCTGTGAACTGCTCCGCCTTTGCGGAGGGCCTGCTGGAATCCGAGCTCTTTGGCCATGTCAAAGGCGCCTTCACCGGAGCTCACCGGGATCGCCAAGGGGCCGTCGAAGTGGCCCGGGGTGGCACCCTCTTCCTGGACGAGGTGGCCGACCTCTCGCCCCGGCTGCAGTCCCTGCTGCTGCGGGTGCTGCAGGAACGCGAGATCCGCCATGTGGGGTCGGAGCACGCCATCAAGGTGGATGTGCGCTTCGCCGCCGCCACCCACCGAGCCCTGGAGGAGCTCGCCACCGCCGGGGCCTTCCGCCGGGACCTGCTGTTCCGGCTGCAGGGATCGGTGCTGCAGCTGCCGCCGCTGTCTGCGCGCCGCCACGAGTTTCCCTTCCTCCTCCCGCGCCTCACCGCGCGGGCGGCGCTATCGGCCAGACGACCCCTGCCGGCCCTGGCTCCGGGGCTGGCCCAGGCCTTGGCACGGTTGCCCTGGCCCGGCAACGTGCGGGAACTCCTGCACGCACTTGAGCGGGCCATCCTCCGCTGCGAGGGCAGCGTTTTAAGGCCCATGCATTTCCCCGAACTGGACGTCCCAGCTGCGCAGGCCCACACCTGGGCGGACGCCACCCGCGCCTGCCAGCGGCGGCTTCTCCTGGACACCCTCCAGGCCTGCCATTTCCGGGTGGCCGACGCCGCCCAGACCCTCGGCCTTGCCCGGCCCGCCCTCTATGCGGCCGCCAAGCGGCTGGGTGTGGACCTGGTAGCCGAAAGGATCCTGAAGGCACCTGGCGATCAGAGCTAGAGCTTCGGAGCTAGTGTGCCCCGCCTGAAATAGTTGAGACAATGCGTGGTCACTGGCGGGGCACACTTCCATCGGGGCATGGCCCCTCTGGCGCCCGTGAACGCAGTGCGTTCGCGGGCTGTCACCCCTCTGGGGGCACTGCCGTGCCCCCAGACCCCTGCCACGTGGTGCCCAGAGGGAGTGTTCAAGTTGCATGTATTTCGGGTGGGTACCACTAGAGCTTTCGTCCGAAGCTCCGCTCGAGGTCATCCAGGGTCAGTTTCTTGATGATTGGCCGGCCGTGGGGGCAGGTGTTGGGCACCTCGCAGGCGAGCAGATCCTGGATCAGGCGCAGCGCCAGTTCCGGCGGCAAAGCGTGATGCTTTTTGATGGCCGCCCGGCAGGCCAGTTCTGCGTTGAGGTCGCGGCGGAAGGTCTCGAGGTCCACGCGGCCTTCGCGCTCCAGGCGCTCCAGCAGATCTTCCAGCAGTGCCTGGGGATCACGGTCCACCAGGAAATCAGGCAGGCCCCGGACCACCAGGGCATCGCCACCAAAGGGTTCGGCCTCGATGCCGACCGTCGCCAGTTCGGGCAGGAAGGGGCTGAGGCGCGCCAGCGCCTCGGGGCCCAACTGCACCACCTGGGGCGGCAGCAGGGGCTGGATGGCCGGCGCATGGCGGCGCAGGAAGAGCCGCTCGAAGAGCACCCGATCGTGGGCCACGTGCTGATCCACGATCCAGAGTTCCGGGCCGGCTGGCCCCAGGATTTCCGCCAGCAGGTAGGTCCGTTCAAAGGCCCCGAGATAGCGGATGTTGCCATCCTCCGCCACTCCCGACGGTTCAGGTTCGTAGGCATAGACCGCATCCAGCGGCTGGGTGTCGAAGGTCGCAGCCAGGACCTGGTAGCCACTCAGGGCGCCGCCGGAATGATCCGACCAGAGCCGCGGGTGGTGGGGCGCCGCGCGACGGGAAGGATCCAGTTCGAATTCGGCTTCCAGGGGCTTGGGCGGTAGTTCCAGCACCGAGGCCAATCCGCCCCGAAGCTTTGCCCAAGCCTCCTCGGCCCCGCCGCGCACCCAGGCGTAGATGCGCTGGGGTTCCCGGAACCGCACCTCGGCCTTGGTGGGATGCACGTTCACATCCACGGCCTCGGGGGGCAGTTCCAGGAAGAGCACCGCCGCCGGGTATGAGCCTTTGGCGAAGGTGCCGGACCAGGCCTCGGAAAGGGCCGCCAGCAGCAGGCGATCCCGCACGGCCCGGCCGTTCACGAAGAGGTAGAGGTGGTTGCGGTCGCGGAAGCTCAGGTCCGGCGGCGAGACGAAGCCCCGCAGCCGCCAGGGCAGCTCCCCATTCACGAAGGGCACCAGGCGAGCCAGTTTCTCGCCCAGCAGGGGCGCCAGCCTTTCGCCGGCGCCCTGCACGGGAGGCAACACCAGGGGAGCGCCGCGATCCGGCCGGATGGTCCAGTGGACGCCAGGCGAGGCCAAAGCCAGGCGGGCGATTACGCCCCAGAGTTGGGCGTGTTCGGTATCCGTGGACTTCAGGAAGCGGCGCCGCGCCGGCAACTGGGCGAAGAGGTCCCGCACGGTGACGGTGGTGCCTCGGCTGCGGGCGCTGGGCACGACCTCCTTGATGATGCCGAATTCGCTGCGCAGCCGGTGGCCGTCGCCCTCGGACAGGGCGCTCGTGAGCTCGAAACGGCTCACGCTGGCGATGCTGGGCAGAGCCTCGCCGCGAAAACCGAAGGTGCCCAGGTGGCCCAGGTCCTCGGCCGTGCGCACCTTGCTGGTGGCATGGCGCTCCAGGGCCAGGTAGAGATCATCCCGGGCCATGCCGGAGCCATCATCCGCCACCTCCAGCAACCGCTTGCCGCCCTCTTCCCAGGCCACCTCGACGCGTCGGGACCCGGCGTCCAGGGCATTTTCTATCAGCTCTTTCAGGACGGATGAAGGCCGCTCCACAACCTCCCCCGCCGCGATCTGGTTCGCGACCTGGTCGGAGAGGATGCGGATGGTTGCCACGGTTCCAGTCTAGAGCAGCTCCCTCATTCCCATTCCACGGGAGCGGGCGCAGACACTTTCCCGTCGACCTCGGGCTTCAGCCAGGCCCGGACGCCATGCACCAGGTAGGCGCCCAGAAAGAGGACACTCGCCACCCCATGCACCCAGGCGAAGCCCAGGCGCCAGGCCGGCGCCATGGCCACCTGGACCAGGTAGCCCGAGGCCACCATGGGGAGGATCAGGAAGGCCAGGCCCAGCCCCGTGCGACGGCCTTCCCGGGTACCGGTTCTCAACTTTGTGGTGAGATGGCCCCGCACCGTCATGCCCAGCGCGAAGAGCAGCACCGGTGCGGCCAGCACATGAAGGTGCTGGACCAGGCCCTGCAAAGGGTGCGGCTCGATCCCGAACTCGCCCGGCACCCGGCCGCAGTACCGCAACCAGCCGTAGACCAGGCCAGAGAGGCCTGTCAGGAGGGCAGCCAGATGCAGGGACCAGGATTCGAGGGCTCTCATTTGGTCTCACCGTAGAGGAGCTCATGTAGAGCCAGGCTGCGCCGGGCTGCATCTGTCAGGGCGTTGGCCGTGAGGGTGCTGCCTGCAAGTGGGCGGATGGCACCTCTCAGGTTGAGCTGGGGGTCCAGGGGTTTCCCGTCGAACTGCCGCAGCCAGGCCTCCCTGGCCATGTACTCCTGGGGCTCGCGGAAGGCCACGACCTCCACGCGGAGGATGCGACCCTCCGGTGCGATGGCGACGACGGCCGTCTCCGGCAGGGTCCGCACACGATGGGTGTCGAGGAAGGCGACGCCCACCAGCTTGCCCTCCCTGCGGGCCTCATAGGCCACTTGCCAGAGCCCCGACAGGGGCGTGCCAGCCCGCTCCTGCACCCGTCGGGCCTGTGCTTCGGTCAACCAATGTTCCTTGCGCGTAAGCTGGGCGCCCGGGAAGGCCAGGGCCAGGGCCTCCTGCATGGTGGGCAAGCCGGCATGGAGACCGACCGTCAGGAAGAGGGTGGCGAGGAGGCGGATCATGGCAGCCTCAGAACTCGTAGCCCAGGGCCAGATCCCACTGGTTGCGGCCGGTGCGCGCAACGTTGCGGATCTGGGAGAAGTCGGCCTTCACCACCACCTGGGAAATGGGCTTCCAGCTCAGGCCCACGGTGTGGACGGTCTGATCGTTGGCGGGATCGGCCAGCACGCCCCTGGCGACCTGGGCCTGCAGGTTCAGGCGCTCCCAGCGCAGGAAGGGGATGAGGGCCTGGCGGGAGCCGCTGCGGCTCAGCAGGTCGTAGCCCACCTCCAGGTAGCCGCCCCATTGTTTCGTGCCCACGGCGTAGGCATCCACCGCGGACCCGAGGCTCTCGATCTCCTTCTGCCCAAGGGTGGTGCGGACATAGAGGGCCCGGAACTGCCAGCCCTGGGCCCGGTATTCCGCATGGACGTCGGTCAACTGGGTGGGGATCGTCGTGGGCCCGATGGTCGCCTCGTAGGGGCTTTCGAAGACACTGTTGCCCCGGTAGAAGCTGAAGCCCACCGTACTGCCCAACACCGGGTGCCAGTCCAGCCGGCCTGTGAGCGCGAAGCGTTCTGCATTGGCCTTGTTGCCATCCTGGCGGCCATCGCTGATGCCGCCGGCATTGAAGTTCGCGGCGTTCAGGCCGTTGACGAGGTAGAGGCGGTAATTCAGGTTGCCGGGCAATTCGCCGTGAAGGCCCACGCCGGTCTCGTGCCAGGTGGTGGGGATGATGCCGCCCTCCCGCTCGACGAAGGGTCGCGCGGCACTGAGCACCGCAGGGGGTTCGTGGATCTCGTTGGTGAAGCCCATGGGCAGCAGCAACTGGCCGGCCCGGACGTTCAGTTCCTTCCGGATCAGGAAGTCCAGGTAGGCGAACTCGACGATGGCCTCGCCTTCGGGATGTTGGTCGGAAAAGCCGCTGTGCTCGAATTCCACCTCGCTGTTGAACACGATCCAGTCGTTGAAGTGGTAACCCACGTAGAAGACCGCCCGGAGCGTGTCGATGAGGTTGTTCTGGGGGGCGTAGGTGCCGTTCTGCAGTTTGCCGTTGAAGTTCTGGTAGAGGAACTCGCCGTAGCCTCCCAGGGACACGCCGGTGGGGGCGGAATAGACCTTGCTCGCGGCGGCACCCATGCCGAAGCTGCCGGCCGCGCCTTCCGCCACGGGCTGGGAGGTGCCGGTCTGTTGCGCCTCCAGTTGCCGGGAAAGGGCCTCCAGCTTCCGCTCCAGTTCGGCGACGCGCTGCTCGGTATCAGGCCGCTCCTGGGCGGCCAGGGATGCAGCGAGCAGGGTGCCCATGAGGGGGGTGAGCAGGGCTTTCATCTGGACTCCAAGGGCATGAGGGTGGGACGGAGGGCGCGGAAGGCCGCAGTCATCCGGACACTGCCGTCGTTGAGCAGGAAGGCCGCGGCCACCATGTGGCCTTCGGCCCAGGCCGGGCCTGTTTCGGGGCCCAGCACGTAGAGGGCGGTGGACAGGACATCGGCAGATAGCGCGTCGGTGGCCACCACCGCCGTGCTGCCCCAGGCGGGGCAGGGCTCGCCGCTTCGCGGATCCAGAATGTGGCGGCCCCGCTCCGAAGTGCCGCTGCAGGACAGCGAGGCGTCCGCCAGCACCAGGGTGCAACGCGTCTTCTGGCGATCCTGTGGATCGGCGATGCCGACGCGGAACGGCCGACCCCAGGCCAGCACCTGGCCGCCGAAATCGATCCAGCCCGACGGAACTGCCGCGACCCTGCGCATCGCATCCAGCGCGTAGCCCTTGAGGAAGCCCCCCTCCTCGACCCCGGCACCGGGGTGCAGCAGCCGCGCGGCACCGCGTTCACCGTCCAGCTCCAAAAGTGCCTGGCCCGAAGCCCGGCGTGCCGCCGCGAGGACGTCCGCATTCGGCGTTCGGCCACCCTGCCGGATGTCCCAGGCCTGCAGCAACGCCATGAGCACCGGGTCGAAGGCACCCTCCGTGCGCCGATGCCACACCTTGATCTGCCCCAGGAGGTCCATCCACTCCGGGGCCAGGGGCACCCAGGCGCCACGAGCCGCATTCAGGTGGCTCCAGGCTGAATCCCTGTTCCAGGTCGAGCAGGCGGCCTCGATGCGCGCTGACTCGCCCAGGGCAGTCTCCGAGGCCCGGCCAAGGTCCCCACGGCCCTCCAGGTGGAGGCGCAGTTCCGTGCCCATGGCGAGGACTTTCCGGTCCAGGAAGGCCAGGGAAGCCTGTCCGGAAGCCTGGATCGCCGGCCTCAGTGGCGGTGCGGAAGGGGGCAGTGGAGGGGGAGGGAGTTTGAATAACACGAGATTGAGTCTCAACATTAATAAACCCAAAATCAATCCCGTTTTTGAGAAAGAATCTCAGAAAGTGACGCTGGTCACTCTCTTGGCACACTGGAAGCATGACGCCCCGCTCCCTCGCCTACTCACTCGCAGTCCTGCCGGCCCTGGTCCACGCCGCTCCGCGCACCCAGGCCCCGGACGCCGCCTGGCTCACCTTCACCACGGCCCACTACCGCATCCACTGCCCGGTGGCCTTCGAGGCCTTCGGGCAGGAGGTGGCGGGTCGGGTCGAGGGCATCCACGCCCAGTATTTCAGTCTGGTGGGTTTCGCCTATGAGAAGCCCAGCAAGCCCATTGACATCCTCATCCTGGATCCGGTGCTGGAAGCCAACGGCATGGCCCTGCCGCTGTTGCACCGGCCGCACGTGGTGCTCTGGAAGACCGAACCGGAAGCCGATTCCGTCATCGGCCACCACCACGGCTGGGCCGAGCTGCTCGTGGCCCACGAGCTGGGCCACATGCACCACTTGCTGCGGCCGGCCCGGAAGCCCGGCTGGTGGCAACGCTGGACCGCCCTGCTGGGACCCCTCGCCGAGAAATCGCCCCGCTGGATCATCGAAGGCTACGCCACCCTCATCGAGGGCCAGCTCACCGGCAGCGGTCGCCCGCACAGCGCCATCCGCGCCGCCGTGCTGCGCCAATGGGCCCTGGAAGGCAAACTGCCCGCCTACGAGGCGCTCAACAGCACGGAAGGCTTCCTGGGCGGCAGCATGGCCTACCTGGGCGGCAGTGCCTACCTGGAATGGCTCGAGATGACCTCTGGCGATCCCAAGGTCCTGCAGTCCCTCTGGACCCGCATGGCCGGCAAGCGCGATTTCGAGGCGGCCTTCCTGGCCACCTTCGGCTTCGGCCCGAAAACCGGCTATCAGCGCTACTGCGCCGAACTGACCCACACGGCGCTGGAGCTGGAGCGCCGCATCAAGACCGATGGCCTGCGCGAGGCCGAAGCACGAGCGGAGGCCCACCGTCGCGCGAAGCGCGATGACCCACAGGGCGCGGCCCAGGATGGGCTGCGTGAAGGCGAGCTCATCACACAGTTGAGCGGGTGGGCCACGGACCTTACCCTCAGTCCCGACGGCACGAAACTGCTGGTCCGGGTGCTGGATCCAAAGAAGCCAGGCCTCCTCGTGTGGGATCTGAAGGCAGCTGCCAAGCCCACCAAGTTGGATCCAGAGGAGCTGCCCGATCATGCAGCGCGCGCCCCCGTGCTTCCGCCCACCCGCCGCCTGGGCCGGGTGGACGGTGCCCTCCCCTGGAAGCCGATCTGGCAATCACCGGACCAGGTCGGCTTCCTGCTT
Source organism: Holophagales bacterium (assembly GCA_038236735.1). Classification (GTDB taxonomy): domain Bacteria; phylum Acidobacteriota; class Holophagae; order Holophagales; family Holophagaceae; genus Geothrix. The sequence continues at coordinate 27,099 of JBBRZL010000003.1, forward strand.
CGGCTGCCGGACGATGAGGGTGTGCTGAAAGCACAGCCAGGGGTGTGGACCTTCGGCCAGGGTACGGCCTGGGCCGCACTGGCCCCTGCACCGTCGAAATCGGGAGCCGTCACCTGGAAGGAGGTGGACGGTATCTGGAATCTGGTGGACGCACAGGGCCGGCCCCTCACGCGCACCCTGGCGGCCGCCTGGAATCCCGTCGCCACGCCGGATGGCAAGTGGATCTACTACACCCAGCTCAGCGCCTCAGGCGTGCAGATCCGCCGCCTGGACGCCACGCTGCCACCCCTGGAGGCCAAGCCCCTGCCCCAGGATCCCGCCGCCCTGGTGAAGGACCAAGTGCTGCCGAAGGCTGACGAACCCGGCCCGCTGCCGGCGCCGGCCGCCGTGGCGGCGCATCCCTACCGCGTCGGCGAAAGCCACGGCGTCTTCTCCCTGGCGGGCTACAGTGCTACACCTTCTGGCATCAGCGCCCAAGTGGGCCTGGGCGGCAACGACATCATCCACCGCCTGAATTGGCAGGTGCTGGCGGGCCTGGGCGATGGCGCGGGCCCACGCGGGGGCATGGCGGGCGTCGCCTGGCGCGGGTGGCGCTGGGCCCCGTCGCTCCAGGCCTTTTCGATCCTGGAGCGCCCCTCCAGCCAGAACTTCGCGCCCAGGTTGGGCTTCGACCGGGAGCGCCGGGGCGCGGAACTGGCCTTCCTGCGGGAGGATCTGGGCCGGCCCCAAAGCTACTTCCGCCCCGTGGTGGCCTTCGAGCAGGTCACACCCATCGGGGCGAAAGCGTTCGACCGCTCCTTGGGGGGCTTCGATGCAGGCATCGGCAGTTTCTGGAGCCTGAACGATCAGGGCTTCCGCACCAGCTTGACCACACGGGGACAGCTGGGGCGGACAGATGGCCACGCCTGGAACCTGGCCCGGGCGACCTTCACGGCAGGCTGGCTCAACCCTTGGGTCCCCATCACGGCGCATCTGGAGGAAGGTCGCATGGGCGGTGAGCCCGCGGTCTTCGACCGCTTCCACCTCGGCGGCGTGCCGACCTCCCTGCTGCCGACCGCCCTGGATGGCAATCGCGTGATCCAAGCCGCCCTGCCCGCCTACACCACCACCGGCAACCGCCTGCAGCGCCTCCGGGGTGAGCTGGGCCTGGGCATTTTCCAGGCCTATGTGGAGCACACGGCCCTCTGGCAGGACACGGCGCCAAGGCCTTCGGCCCAGCGTGTCCTGGGCCTGGAACTCGACAGCCGGAAGTTGGGGGTGCCCATGGACCTTCTGCGCCGCCTCGCTGGCAATCTCACTTTCACCCTGGGCCTGCATCGTCCCCTGGACGGGGTCATGAAGCAGCGAACCGTGGGAACCCTCAGCGTGATCGTGCGACCCTGAATCCCTGTCTCGGAATCCCATGGCCTTCCTGATCGCCCTCATTCTCATCGTGCTCGTCCAGTGGTTCCATCTGAAACTGCTGCGCCTGGAACTGCCGGATCACGCCCGGCGCTGGCTGCCCTGGAGCCTGGGCCTGCTGCACGGACCCCTGATCCTGTTCGCCCTCCTCCGCGCCGCCGGGTTCAACTCCCACGGGGCCCTTCCCCTGTTGCGCTGGTTCGCCCGGGCGGGCTTCTACTTCCAGGCCTTCACCGTCTTGCACTTGGCCATCGCCATGTTGGCGGAAGGGCTGTGGCGGGGCTTCCGCCGGGAACCGCCGCCCACCGAAGAAGCCGACGACGCCGAAGCGGAAGAGCAAGTTCCGGTGGACCCGAGCCGCCGCGCCTTCCTGCGCACAGCGGCCCTGACCAGCACCGGAGCTGCCGCGGTCCTGAGCATCGCCGGCAGCCAGCAGGCCTACGGGGATCCCGAGATCACCCACCTGGCCCTCTCCTTCACGGACCTCCCCCCGGGCCTGGATGGGCTCCGCATCGCCCAGTTGAGCGACCTCCACGCGGGCCCCCTCGTGGGCGCGGGCACGCTGCGCCGCTGGCGCGAGCTCACGGAACGGGAGAGGCCGGAACTGCTGCTGTTCACCGGCGACCTGGTGGACAGCCTGCCGGAGGAACTGGAACCCTTCCTGGAAGCCTTCCGGGGTTTCCACCCGCCCTTGGGCCGCTTCGCCGTGCTGGGCAATCACGATTTCTTCGACGATCCCCGCCCCATCTGGCGCGATCTGGAAGCGGAAGGAATCCGCTGCCTGGAGAACGCCGCGACCCTCATCCGCCGTCGTGGCGACACCCTGGCCCTGCTGGGACTGCAGGATCCCATGGCCCGGAACGGCCGCTTCAGCCGCATGGTCTTCGGCCCGGGCCCCCGCCCCGCCGACGCCACTCGGGACCTGCCCGCCGACGCCTTCCGCATCTGCATGAATCACCGCCCCAGCGAGTGGGAGCAGGCCCTGGTCGCCGGGGCCCGCCTGACCCTCTCGGGGCACACGCACGGCGGCCAGATCAATCCCATCCCCGGCTTCAGCAGCGCGCGCCTCATCGGTCCCCGCACGGAGGGCCTCTACCGCGAAGGGGCTGACGTGCTCTATGTCAGCCGGGGGCTCGGCGTGGTGGGCCTGCCCATCCGCATTGGCGCTCGGCCCGAGATCGTGATCCTGACACTGAAGCGGGGCTAGCTGCGTTTCTCAAGCGCGGCCTGAACCGAGGCCAGTGCTTTGGTGGCGGCTTCAGGAATCTCCTTCGGCGGCGCAAGCGCAACTTTGCCCAGGCTTGGCAGGGCTTCCAGGCCCCGGCGGAAACCGGCGCAGACCCGGCACAGCAACAAGTGGAACCAGATTCCAAGCCGCTGCGGGAACGACAAGGCCCCGTCCGTATAATCGGTAAGTTCGGTCTGGACCTCGCGACAGGTGGGCAGGAGGCTCATGGGCGGCCTCCGAGGACAAAGGTGCGGAGCCGGGCCTGTACCTGTACCCGGGAGCGATGCAGCCGCTGGCGCACCGTGCCCGGAGTGAGCTGGAGGTGCCGGGCGATGGCGTCCGTGTCCCAATCCTCCAGATCCTTCAACACGAACACGATGCGGTGGGAGTCCGGCAATTCAGCCAGGGCCCGGGTCAGGCATTCGCGCAGTTCCTGCCGTTCCAGCGCGGTGTGGGCCTGGGCTTCCACCTGCCACTCCCGCAGATGCTCCGGCTCCAAGTGGTGGCCCCGTTCATCGAAGGGCCCCAAGGCCAGTGGCAGGGAGCCTTCCATGTCGTGGACCCGCACACGGCTCCGCCGCATCATCAGCGCTGCGTTCAGACAGACCTTGTAGCCCCAGCTGCTGAAACGGCTGCGTCCCTCGAACCGGGGCAGGTCGCGGTGGATGCTCATAAGGGCGTCCTGGAGGGCATCCTGCGTGTCGGCGGCATTGCCGAGGATGCGGTGAATCCCATTGTGGAAGAGGGCGAGATGGGGCTGCACGAGCGCGCCGAAGGCATCCGAGTCGCCGGCGGCGGCCCGTTGGATCAACTCAAGTTCGGTCAGCTCGGTTCCCGTCATGCCGCAGTCAGTGTCAGCGGCGGCCCCAGCCAGGGCAAGCGCTACTTCTTGACAGCACCCTTTGGTTTCTTGGCTGGGGCGGCGGGCTTGACCGCCGGCTGCGGTTCCTCGAAGAAACCCACCAGGAGCAGCTCCAGTTCCACCTGCCGCTTCAGGCTGATCTTGGCGGCCACACTCTCGGCGCCCACACCGAAATCCAGGCGGTCCAGGGGCAGGGTGGCCCGGTACGACCAGGTACGGGTGCCCGCCCCGTTCATTCCTTCCGCAGCCACGAAGGCCAGATCCAGCTCCTTGCTGATGCCATGCATGAGGAGGTTGCCATGTACCAGCACCTTGTCCCCTTCGCGTTTCACGGCACTGGAGACGAAGGTGATCTTCGGGTACTTCGCCACATCGAAGAAATCTGCGGTCCGCAGGTGCTCATCACGGGTCCCATTGGCGGTGTTGATGGACTTGGCGTCGATGTCGAGCCGCACGACGGCGCCTTCGAGGGTGGCCGGGTCGCCCTGGATGTCGGCCTTGTACCGCGTGAACCGGCCCGGCACGTCAAAGAGCAGCGTCGAGGCTTTGAAGCCCAGCACGGTGTGGTTCTCATCCGCGCGGAAGATCCGGTTCTGGGCCAGGAGGGGCAGGGCCAGCAGCAGGGCCGGCAAGAGGGAGCGCAGGAGCATGGGGGCCTCGGTGGCTAGGTGGAAGGCAGGAAACCCGCGATGGCCCCGTCCTGCTGCAACTCGCGCAGGAGGCTCATCAGGGGGTCGAGGTCGGTCAGGTTCAGGGACGCGGCGGCCGCGGCGATGGAACAGGTGCGGGCCTGCACCAGCAGGGCCGCCGTGGCCGGGGTCAATTCCAGCAGCCTGGCTTCGCCCTCCGCAGCTCGGAATGCGAGCAGCTGCGTGGGACGGGCCTCGGGCACCGGGGCCGCCTCGCTCACCCGATGGACCGCGTGAGCATAGGAAACCACTTGGGTGGCGGGAGCCCAGACGATGAGGTCCCCGGGGGACGGCTCGACCTGCAGGTGTTCGGGAAGCTCCGCGTCCGGGTGGCGCGCCACCAGCACTTCCAGGATTTCCGCGTGGGCCAGTTCCAGGAGGAAGGGCCAGCGGTCCTGACCCCAGCCGGTGGTTGCCAGCCAACCCAGGAAGGTGGGCGCGATGTCCCGGTAGTGGGTGCTGCGCACCAGCCGCGCATCCAGGAAGGCCTGGACACAGCCGTCCCATAATTCCTCAGCGTCCAGGAGTGCCTTCAGCACCGGAAACGTGGTCTCCAGCGGCTCGAGGAGGCTCATGCGGGCCAGTTCGCGGTAGGTCAGCATGGCTGGACCCTGGGCGCGGAAGGAGTGCTGGTCAGCCACCGTCAGGCCCTGGCGCCGTGCGGCGCGGCCAGGGTCCGCCTCCAGGACAGCCTCGTCCCCATCCAGAACCAGCGAAGCCATGGCGCGCTGGAGACTGAGGGTCCGGGACTCAGCCCGGAGCTCAGGCATGGCGCACCTCGCTGAGCACCAGGGCCGCGTCGTAGGCCACCTGAAGACGGGCCCTTTCGGCCAGGAGCACTTCGAAATCCGGAATGTGGTTGTCCCGTTCCAGGAGCACCGGGACGGGCCTCCCCAGGCGGCGCAGGGTCCACTGCATCAGCTCGATGACGGGATCGATGACGTCGGCGCCGTGGGTATCCACCGTGAGCTCACCGAACTTCTTGTGGCCGGCGATGTGGAGCTGGGCCACCCGCTCCAGCGGCATCCGCGCCAGCCATTCCTTCGGATCGAAGCCGAAATTGAGGGCGTTCACATAGACGTTGTTCACGTCCAAAAGCCAGCCCACATCCGCCCGCTCCAGCACTTCGGTGATGAAGTCCGCTTCGTCCATCTCGGCGGGCCCCAACTCGGCGTAGTAGGTGATGTTCTCCAGCAGCAGCGGAACGGGCAGCCGGGCCTGCAGCTCCCGCGCCCGGGTGACGGTGTGGCGCACGGCCTCCCGCGTAAAGGGGAGGGGCAGCAGCTCATGCAGGCAGTTCGCGTCCACGCTGGTGAAGCAGAGATGCTCGGAGTGCCAGGGCGTTTCCGTGCGATGGAGGAACTGGCCCAGATCCTGGAGGTAATCCAGGTCCCAGGCATCAAAGCCCCCCACCGAGATGGCCAGGCCGTGGGTGAGCACCGGGTCGCGATCGAGAATGGCGCAGGCCAGCCGGTGCTGGTGGCCCCCATCCCCGATCACGTTCTCAGGACAGGTCTCCCAGAAAGGCACGCCCTGGCCTTCCAGCCGCGCGGCCTCCTCGAGGTGCGGGCGACGCAGCCCAAGCCCCACGCCGGTGAACCTGTCCTGAGTCACGCCATACCTCCGGATCGGCTACTTCTTCTCGGCTGCCGGCTTGTCCTTGCCACAGGAGCCTTCCTTCTTGTCCTTGCCGCAGGAACCATCCTTCTTCTTGTCCTTGCCGCAGGAACCATCCTTCTTCTTGTCCTTGCCGCAGGAACCATCCTTTTTGGCCTTCATGTCCTTGCTGCCGCAGGAGCCCTTGCCGCAGGAACCGTCCTTGGCCTTCCCGGCCTTGGCCTTCTCCGGGGTCTTGCCATCTTCCTTGGCGTCCTTGGAGCCGCAGTCTCCAGCCTGGGTCAGAGCAGCCTCGGCGCCGAAGGACTGGACCGGCGTGGCCCCCACCGTGGGAGAGCCACCGGCCATGAGCGCACCGGCAGTGAACAGGGTGGCAACACCAATCAACTTGGTAATCATGAATCCTCCGTGCGGCCGTGACCGCAGCTGGAGCCGCACGGCGGCCCCGTTTTTGGAACAGGACGAGGTCTGCCCGGATGGGTCCGTTCAGAGCCTAGGTGCTGTCGTTAAGTATTTCGGTGCGGGCTTGCCAGCCATTGTGACATTTTTTTATTTTTATGGATCGTTGCCCTCAGGGCCGACAGCGGAAGGGCACGTCACCCCTTGACCAGCACCCACAGGCCCACCGCGATGAACGCGCACCCGGCGGCCCACTTGATGGCCACCTCGGGAATGTATTTGAAGAGCACACCGCCCAGGGCCACGCCGATGGCCGTCGCGCAGACCAGCGCCGCGCTGGCGGCCAGAAACACAGTCCAGAGCTGGCCGCTGCGTACGGTGGCTGTCATGGCAGCAAGTTGCGTCTTGTCGCCGATCTCGGCAAGGAAGACCGTGGCAAAGGTGGTCCAGAAGAGCGATCGGTTCATGGCATTCCTCTGAATTCGTGACGGACTCTCCAGGGTACTGGAGGAGCTTCTGCGGCACACTGATCAGATGGCGCTCGATCACTTCGACCTTCCCACCACCTTCGTAGACACGCCCGAGAAGCTGCAGGAGGCCCTGCCGCTGTGGCACTCGGCCGGCGTACTGTCAGTGGACATCGAGTGCAGCCTTACGGGCATGCACCACTGCGTGCTCGCGCTCATCCAGGTGGCCACCCACGACCAGGCCTGGCTGGTGGACCCGCTGGCCCTGGGCGAACTCACTCGGCCTGCCCTTCTGGCCATGGCCCAGGTGCCCTGGATCGTCCACGACTTCTCCGGCGACGGCATCTGCTTCAAGCGCATCTACAACGTGGTGCCCGACAGCATCTTCGACACCATGCTGCTGTCCCGGGCCCTCGGCTACCCCCAGCCGGGCCTGAAGACCATGGCCAAGCTCAAACTGGGCCTCGACATCCCCAAAGAGGAGCAGGACTCCAACTGGATGCTCCGGCCCCTGCGCGCGGCCCAGATCAGCTACGCCAGTCGCGATGCGGCCCTGCTTCTGCCCCTGCTGCGCACCCTGGCCGACGAGTCCGACGCCAAGCGGGATCATCCGGAAATCGGCCCGCGCTTGGCCGCTCTGCCCAAGGAGATGCGGCACCTCCTGAAGCGCGTGCGGGCCTACTCGGCCCCCAGGCACGATCCCGTGGTGGACAAGGTGAGGCACCTGGGGGCGCTGGCGGTGGACCGGGCCCGGAAGCTCACGGAGCTGCGCTGGCGTTGGGGCAACGAGGGCGACGTGGGCGCCGTCATGGAGCTGGGCAACCGCTGGCTCATCGCCCGTCTTACCCACCCCCCCGCCTCCCAGGAGGCACTGGAGCGCACCATTCCCAACCCCCGCTTCCGCCGCAAGCGAGCCGAGGCCCTCTGGGCGGTCTTCAGCGATGGGGCACATGAATCCCAGGAAACTCAGGAAACGCAGGATTCTTCCGATGGATTGATCTGGAACAACCCGGGACGGCCATGACCCCTGAACCCACGAGCCCTGCAGACGCCACACCCGACGCCGAGGATGGCACGCTCCTGACTTTCCCCAAGGGCCTGGTGGGGTTCCCGAAGCTCACGCTGTTCCGGCTCATCGAACCCGAAGGGGCCTATCCCCTGAAGTTCCTTCAGTCGGCCGAATCGCCGGAGGTGTCCTTCGTCTGCGTCAATCCCGCGGCCATCAAACCAGACTACGAAGTGCCTCTGGGCGAGGTCGAGGCGGAGGCCCTCCACCTCGAAGCCCCGGCGGACGCCATGATCCTCACCCTGGTGGTGATCCCGGAGGATCCCCGTCTCATGACCACCAACCTGGCCGGCCCCCTGGTCATCAACATCAAGAGCCGCCTCGGATTCCAGATCGTCCTCACCTCGGACAAGTACCCCCTGCGCTTCCCTGTCCTTCCTCGCGACTGAGCCCAAGATGCTGGTCATCACCCGAAAGCCCGAGCAGTCCATCGTCATCGCGGGCGAGATCGAGGTCATCGTCCTCGGCATCTCCAAGGATGGGGTCCGCCTGGGCATCAAGGCCCCCCGCAGCGTGCAGGTGCATCGGCGCGAAGTGTTCGAGGCCATCGCCGCGGAGAACCTCGCCGCCACCGAAACCAAGATCCCCCTGCAGGATGCCGCCGCCCTGCTCCGGGCCGCTCAAGTCCGCAAGCCGCACGTCCGATAAGGCCTCCTAGAGGTTCTTGTGGAACTCACCGCCGTCAGCGCAGCAGCCCAGACCCAGGCCATGACCCAGAATTCCATCGCGGTCAGCGTCCTGCGGAAGTCCCTGGACATGACCGCCGAACAGGGCGCCCAGCTGGTGAAGATGCTGGACCAGGCCGGGGGCCTGGGACTGCGGGTGGATCTGCACGGCTGAGCGCTACTTCAGGTACGGCGCCAGGTACTTCCCCGTCATGCTGGCCTTTTGCCGGACCACCTGTTCGGGAGTGCCTTTGGCGATGATCCGGCCGCCCTCGCCGCCGCCTTCGGGGCCCAGATCGAGGATCCAGTCAGCGGTTTTTATGACGTCGAGGTTGTGCTCGATGACGATGAGGGTGTTGCCCGTCTCCACCAGCCGGTTCACCACCTCCAGCAGTTTCTGGATGTCCTTCAAGTGCAGACCCGTGGTGGGCTCGTCCAGGATGTAGACGGTGCGGCCCGTGGCGCGCTTGCTCAGCTCCTTGGCCAGCTTCACCCGCTGGGCCTCGCCGCCCGACAGCGTCGTGGCGCTCTGGCCCAGACGGATGTAGCCCAGGCCCACGTCCGTGAGCGTCTGCAGCTTGTTGGCCAGGACCGGAATGGGGCCGAAGAGGCCCAACGCCTCCTCCACGGTCATGGCCAGCACTTCGGAAATGCTCTTGCCCTTGTAGTGGATCTCCAGGGTCTCGCGGTTGTAGCGCTTGCCCTTGCACTGCTCGCAGGTGACGTAGACGTCCGGGAGGAAGTGCATCTCGATCTTGAGGAGGCCGTCTCCCTCACACTTCTCGCAGCGGCCGCCCTTGACGTTGAAACTGTAGCGGCCGGGCGCGTAGCCCCGGGCCTTGCTCTCCGGCAGCTGGGCAAACAGCTCCCGCAGCGGCGTGAAGAGGCCCGTGTAGGTGGCCGGATTGCTGCGGGGCGTGCGGCCGATGGGGGCCTGGTCGATGTCGATGACCTTGTCGATGGCCTCGAGACCCCTGATGGCCTTGTGCTTGCCCACGATGTGGACGCCCTGATGCAGCTGGTTGGCCAGGGCCTTGTAGAGGATCTCGTTCACCAGGGTGCTCTTGCCTGAGCCGCTGACGCCGGTCACGCAGGTGAAGATGCCGATGGGGAAGTCCGCATCCACCTTTTTGAGGTTGTTCTCCTCCGCGCCGAGCACGGACAGGAAGCCACGCTCGGCCTTGCGGCGTTTGCGGGGCACGGGAATGCTGTCCCGACCCGAGAGGAAGTCGCCGGTGATGGAACCCGGCGTGCACCGGACCTCATCGGGCGTGCCCTGGGCCACCACGAAGCCGCCATGCTCGCCGGCACCGGGGCCCATGTCGATCACGTGATCCGCAGCCAAGATCGTTTCCAGGTCATGCTCCACCACCAGCACGGTATTGCCCAGGTCCCGCATCTCCTGGAGGGTGTGGATGAGCTGCAGGTTGTCCCGCTGATGGAGGCCGATGCTGGGCTCATCCAGCACGTAGAGCACGCCCTGGAGCTTGCTGCCGATCTGCGTGGCGAGGCGAATGCGCTGGCCCTCGCCGCCGGACAGGGTGGCCGCGCTGCGATCCAGGGTGAGGTAGCCCAGGCCCACGTCGTCCAGAAAGCCGAGTCGTTCCCGGATCTCCTTCAGCACCTTCTCGGCGATGACCGCGTCCTTGCCTTCAAGCGCGAGTTCCCCAAACCACCGCCGGGCTTCACGCACGCTCTGGGCCGCCACGGCCGCGATGTGGAGCCCGCCCACGTAGACGGCCAGGATCTCAGGCTTGAGCCGCTGGCCATCGCAGGCCTCGCAGGGGATGACCCGCATGGATTCCTCCAGCTCCGCGCGGATCTCCTCGCTGTTGGTCTCGCGGTAGCGGCGCTCGAGGTTGCCGACGATGCCCTCGAAGTGGTGGACGAAGTCGTAGCGGTTGCGCTTGCTCTCGTAAGTGAAGCGCATCTCCTTGTCGGTGCCGTGGAGCAGCAGGCGCCGGACGTCGGCGGGCAGCTTCTTCCAGGGCGCGTCCAGGCTGAACTTCTGCTTCTTGGCCAGCTGCTCCAGCAGCTGGGAACGCCAGCCGTCCTCGGAGACGCTGCGCCAGCCGCTGGCCTGGATGGCGCCCTCGTTGATGGAGAGGGCCGCGTTCGGAACGATTAGTTCTTCAGCGAACTGCCGCTTGAAGCCCAGGCCATCGCAGGTGGGACACGCACCATAGGGACTGTTGAACGAGAAGGAACGGGGCTCCAGCTCCGGCAGACCCTGGCCGAACCGCGCGCACTTCGTGTTGTTGCAGGCCAGCTTCGAGGAGAACAGTTCTTCCTTGCCATCAATGTCGATGAGGGCGCTGCCCTCGGCCAGGTTGCAGGTGATCTCCAGGCTGTCCGCCAGCCTCGACTGGATGGCGGGGCTCACCTTCAGGCGGTCGATGACCACCTCGATGGTGTGCTTCTTCTGCTTGTCCAGGTCCGGGACGCCCTCGGTGAGATCCAGCATCTGGCCGTTCACCCGGGCCCGGATGTAGCCGCGCTTCATGAGGTCCTGCAACAGCTTCTTGAACTCGCCCTTGCGGCCCCGCACCACGGGGGCGAGGATCTGCAGCTTCGCGCCCTCGGGCCGGGCCAGGATCTGGTCGGTCATCTCCTGAATGGTCTGGCTGGCGATGGGCCGGCCGCAGGCCACACAGGTGGGCTTGCCCGTGCGGGCGTAGAGCAGGCGCAGGTAGTCATAGATCTCGGTGACCGTGGCCACCGTGGAGCGGGGGTTCTTGCTGGTGGTCTTCTGCTCGATGGAGATGGCCGGCGACAGCCCCTCGATGCTGTCCACATCGGGCTTTTCCATCTGATCCAGAAACTGCCTGGCGTAGGCCGAGAGGCTCTCGACGTAGCGCCGCTGCCCTTCGGCATAAAGCGTGTCGAAGGCCAGGCTGGACTTGCCTGAGCCCGAGAGACCCGTGATCACCACCAGTTGGTTGCGCGGCAGGCTCAGGTCCAAGTTCTTGAGGTTGTGCTCCCGGGCGCCCTTGATGTGAATGTGTTCCATGGTCCCTCGAGATTACGCCATTTTTTCGCTTTTGCGAGTAGCGCTTTGGTCGCCATCCAGAAACCGCCCACCCTCCAGCCCGGGGAGCGGCAAAAGAGGCCGTAACGCAACACCCAGAAAAGCGCTGGGCATTTTGAAACGGCCCCTAAAATCATCTGATGCACCCAGCCGAACTTTCGATCCTGCTTCATCGCGCCCTAGAGGTCCGACTGGCGCGTCTCCAGGAGCTGCTGGAACTGGACCACTGGGTCGACGACATGGAACAGCTGCACCGGGTAAGGGTCGCCGCACGCCGCCTGGGTGCCGTGCTGGACCTGGTGGATGCCGAGGTCTACCCCGGGCACAAGGGCCAGCGCCGCGCCCTGAAAGGGCTGGTGGAGACGCTGGGGCTGCCCCGGGAGCTGGATGTCCACGCGGAACAATTGCGGGCCCACCACCTCCAGGCCCGCAGCACCACCCAGGCCGCCGTGATCGAGCATCTGCTGGAGCAGGTGGACCGGAACCGCGCCAAGGCCCGGAAGGCCATGGAGAAGCAACTGGACCGGCTGCGACTGCCGGATCTGCGCCGGCTGCTGGACGTCCCCGCCCTGCAGCATCCTTTCCAGGACACCTCCCTGCAGGAAGCCGCCTGGGCCTGCCTGGAACCCCGCGCCCGGGCGGCCCTGGGCGATCTGGCCGCCCTCGCCACCAACGAAGACGCCTTGGCCATGCACAAGGCCCGCGTGCGGATCAAGAAGCTGCGCTATGCCGTCGAGGCCCTGGAGTGCGCTTTCGCTGCAGCTCCCGAAGCTGTGCTGAAGGAGCTGCAGAGCCTGCAGACGCTGCTCGGCGACCACCACGATCTGGCCGCCCTGGAAGCCCTGCTCTGGGAGGCCGAGGGGGAGCTGCGCGTCCGGGGCCGCCCCACCCTCTGTGGCGGGGTGCTCGAACTGCTGGGTGACGTGGCCGAGGCTCGCCGGACGGCCTTCGACCGGTTCGCCACCCAGGCCCATCGCCAGAGTGCCGATGCCTTCACCAGCGCCGTGCGGCCGGCCCTGGGCCTGCCCTCGGTGAACGGAACCCGGGCATGAGTTTCTGGCGCGTGCGGATCCGCCCCCTGGCCTGGCTGCTCAGCCTCCACGCCAAGCTCTTCCTGCTGCTGGGCCTCGTCACCAGCGTGCTCACGGTGGCCGTCGCCTATTCCATCGTCCGCAACAGCCGCCGGGAGCTGGAGAGCTATTCGCGCAGGCTCGTGATCGAGGCCGCCGGCACCGTGGAAACGGACATCGTGGAGCGGGACCCCACCTTCAAGGATCCCGACAAGCTGGATCAGCTGCTGGACAGCATCGCCGGGCCCGACCGCAGCATCTTCGAAATCGATGTCTTCAAGCGCGTGGGCAAGAGCGCCGAGGTTGAGCTCGTGCGATCCTCCGGCGACGAAGCCGTCGTCGACTTCGGCCCCGAAATTGGCTCGTATTTGACCCTGAAAGGACCGCAGGCCGAGCTGGTGGACCTGACCACAGGAACGAAGGCCTGGAAGGTCTATCTGCCGATCCGGAGCCACAAACCCGGTCAGCCCCCCATCGGCCTCATCCGGGCGTACTGCGATCTGGAGCGCTGGGAAGTGGTCTGGAACAACAACTTCAGACGCACCATCGGGGTGTTGCCCGGCGTGCTGCTGGGCGAGTTCATCCTGCTCTGGCTCATCCTCCGCATGCTGATCAGCGATCCCATCGAGGCCATGGTGCTGACCATGCAGCGCCTAGAGCACGGCGAAGCCGGAGCCCGGGCCCCGGTGCATCGCAGCGACGAGCTGGGCCTCATCGCCGCCCGCTTCAACGACATGGCCTCGCGGCTCGAACGGGCCGGTGAGGAGCGTGAAGCGTTGATCCACGAGATCCGTGGCCTGAACGCCAACCTCCAGGACCGCATCGACGCGGCCCTGTCCGAGCTCCAGGCCAAGAACGACGAGCTGGCCGCGATGGTGGAACGCAACGCGCTGCTGCGGGAGGAACTGGGCGCCCAGGAACGGCTCGCCGTCGCGGGGCAGCTGACGGCCACCTTCGCCCACGAGGTGGGCACGCCCCTCAACCTGGTGACGGGCCACCTTCAGCTCCTCGAGGCCCAAAGGGATCTGCCGGACAAGACCCGCGAGCGGCTGGGCGTCATCGGCGCCCAGATCCAGCGGGTGGGGGCCATCGTGCGCCGCCTGCTGGACCTCACCCGCCGCCCCCAGCTGCAACAGGTGCCCGAGCCCTTCTCAGCCCTGCTGGCCGTCTTGCAGCAGCTGTGGACTCCCACCCTCACGGCCCACGGCATCACGGTGGAAGCCACAGCCCCGCCCGATTGCTGCCTGAACGTGGACCACAAGCTGATGGAGCAACTCTTCATCAACCTCATGAACAACGCCGTGGACGCCATGCCCGGTGGTGGCCTGGTGCAGATCAAGGCCCTACCGGGCGAGGAGAGCACGCCGGGCGGCCTCTGGTGGGAGCTGCACTTCCACGACTCGGGCCAGGGCATCCCGACGGAGTTGCTGGGCCAGGTGTTCCGGCCCATGTTCACCACCAAGCCCGAGGGCAAGGGCACCGGCCTGGGCCTCAGCATCTGCCGCGAGATCGTGCGCAGTCACGGCGGCGACATCCGCATCGAGAGCGCCCCGGGGAAGGGCACCTGCGTGGTGTTCACCCTGCCTGGGGTAGTGCAGGGCTAGGACGCGTCATGCGCGTCCGGCGCGGCCAGCCCTTTGAGCAGCAACCAGAGGCCCAGGGCCAGCTCGAAGAGGAGCAGAGGCAGGTCGAACCAGGAGGCGTTCACCTTCGCTGCGAAGCCTGGAAAGACGAGGAAGGCAAAGGCACAGAACACGCACCAGACAGAGGCGATCAGGCCGAAGACGGCCAAGGCCCGGGGGACATACCTGGCGCGGAACCACAACCAGCTGGACACTGCGGAGGCCAGGCCCCAGAAGGGCAGGCCGATGTAGTAGGCGTCGTAACTCACGGCGAGGTTCAGCCTCGCCAAGGTCTGAAGTTGACCGGACGCAAAGGCAGGCAGGTAGGCCGCCGGGCCCAGGACCCGCAGGGCGCCCAACATGTGGAGGGCGGTTACAGCCCACATCAGGGCCAGCAGCAGCCGGCAGCAGGCCGCCACCAGGGCCAGGAGCCGATGCACGGGGCGGAGAATCACATAGAGGGCTGCGAGCAGCACGACGAGGTTCGCCACGTAGAGCAGGTTGCAGGCGATGTTGATTCGGAAGAGAGTCTCGTGGGCCAGGATGTTTCGGGCAGTCTCAACCGCATCACCCGGCACGATGAGGCGGAAGCTGATGCCGTAGTTGGCCAGGACTACGATGGCCATCGCCAGCAGGAAGGCCGCTCCCGCGACCCGGGCGGCCTGGCGTTGCGAGGGGTCCAAGGGGCTGATTGACGTCATGGTTCCACCCCGCGTCATCTGGAATATAAGGAAAGCTGGCTAGATCTCCACCACTTCCACGTCCCCCAGGGGCTCCTCCAGGAAGCGGTTCCCCACCTCCTTCAGGCGGGTGCTGGCATCCGTGAGCTGGACCCGCAGCTCACCGCGGGCGCTGGCGGTGCGGTAGCCCAGGTTGCCCTGGAGTAGGCGGTCCACGGCCTTGGCGGTGACCAGGCCGCTATCGATCCAGTGGGTGCCGGGGCGGCACCGCTCCAGGCTCGGCAGCAGGGTCGGGTAGTGGGTGCAGCCCAGCACCACGGTCTTCACTTCGTAGGGCAGCTGGTTGAGGTAGCGGCGGCAGATGCTGTCGGTGACGGGATCGTCGAACCAGCCCTCTTCGGCCAGGGGCACCAGCAGCGGACAGGCCACGCTGTGGATGACCTTGCCAGGATCCCGGCGGTGGATGGCCAGGTCGTAGGCGGCGCTGCCCACGGTGGCCAGGGTGCCGATGATGCCTACGGCCCCGGGTTGTTCGGCAGCAGCCACGGCGCCGGGCTCGATGACGCCGATCACCGGGCAGGGGCTCACGGCCTGGAGGGCCGGCAGGCCATGGGCGCTGGCCGTGTTGCAGGCGATGACGATGAGTTTGGGCCCATGCCGCTGGAGCAGCTCACCCATCTGCAGCGTGTACCGCTCGATGGTACGGTTGCTCTTGGTGCCATAGGGCAGCCGGGCCGTATCCCCCAGGTAGACCAGATCCTCCTGGGGCAGCAGCTGGCGCAGCGCGTGGATGACCGTGAGCCCACCGATGCCCGAGTCGAAAACCCCGATGGGCTGGTCCGCGCGGCTCATGCCGGAACCCGCTCGGCCAAGATGGCGATCCACTCGCCTTCCCGCAGCACCTTCTGGGGCTTGAAGCCGTGGGTGATGAGGCTCACCAGGGCCTCGTCCGTGCGCTCGGCCAGGATGCCGCTGGCCACGAGCCAGCTGCTCGGGGCCGCCACTTGGGCCAGGCGGGGCAGCAGTTCCTGGATGGTTTCCAGCAGGATGTTGGCCAGCAGGCCCGCGTAGGGCCCCTGCACCCGGGCGTGGTCCAGCGTCCCCACGAAGCTGGCGTAGGGCTTAGCGCCCTTCAGCAGGTGGGCGTTGAGCTCGATGAGCTCGTCCATGGCCGGCCCGCAATCGGGGTCGATGTCGAAGGCAGTGAGGTTCCGACCACCCAACAGGAAGGCCGCCAGGGCCAGGATGCCCGTGCCCGCCCCGATGTCGAGGATGGGGCCCTGCAGCCGGTCCGCGGCAGCCAGCTCCTCCAGCAGCTCCATGCAGAGCCTTGTGGTCTCGTGACCGCCGGTGCCGAAGGCCAGGCCGGGGTTCACCACCAAGTCGATCCGGCCCTGGGGGCCCGGTTTGGGAGCCCAGAGGGGCCGGACATGGAAGCGTCTGCCCACCTCGAAGTCACCAAACCCCTCGCGGCTCTTGGCCAGCCAGTCCTCGTCCCCGAAAGCCTCGGCCTCCAGGAGGTGCACCCCGGGGAAGGCCGCCAGACCCGAGGCCTCCGGGGGCGCCTGGTCGGGCGGGAAGTAGGCGTAGCAGACCCGGGGCGGATCGGCCTCCCGGTAGAAGGCGGAGGAGCCAGCCGCCTCCAGCCAGGCACAGAACGCCTCCTCCTGGGGGTCCGGAACCGCCAATTTCCACCTGAGATGCGTCAGCTTGACCATTTTTCAAGGTTAGCAGGGCACCCGGGGAACCATCCGCCTCCGGGCTGCACTCTATGGAAGCGACCAGCCAGAGGGTCGTGTTGTGTGAGTGGAGCGTTTTGGGGGAAATGGCGCGGGGAGTCAGGGGCTCCCCGCGTTTTTTGTACGCCCAGTCGGCTGGCTACTCGACCACTTCCGTGGCTTCCGGATCCTCAAGGTCCAGCCGCTTCATCTTTTCCAGGAAGGTGGTGCGCTTGAGGCCCAGCAAGTCGGCGGCCCGCTTCTTGTTGCCACGGGTGATGGCCAGGCTCTGGAGCATGAGGGTCTTCTCCATGTCCGACACCACCTGGTTCAGGTCCAGCCCTTCGGCGGGCAGGTCCATGCCGAAGGTCGCGCTGGGCTGGGGCGGGGCGAACAGGGAGGAGGGAGTGCCCTGCTGCACGGGCAGCGCCTCGGCCAGGGGAGTGTCCCCCATGCGTTCGGCCAGGAAGGCGAAATCCTCCCGGGTCAGCACGGGGCGCGTGCCCGAGAGCACGATGGCCCGCTCGATGGCGTTCTCCAGCTGCCGCACATTGCCGGGCCAGGGTAGGGACATGAGCAGGGGGTCCACGCTCGGATGCAGGGCCTTGGGGTAGAGCCCGTGTTCC
>JBBRZL010000004.1:0-42962 GCA_038236735.1 Holophagales bacterium
GGCCTCACCTACTTCAGCTTCCGGGATGACACCTTCACGGCCAACCGCGGCCGAGTGCTGGAGCTCATGGCGGGCATCCAGGGCAGCGGCTTGCACCCCCTCTGGAACTGCCAGAGCCGCGTGAACCTGGTGGACGAGGACCGCCTGGTGGCCATGAAGCGGGCGGGCTGCGAGTTCATGCAGTTCGGCGTGGAACACGGCAGCGAGCGAGTACTGGCCCTGCTGGACAAGGGCACCGACCTCCGCCACGCGCGGCGGGCCCTGGACCTGGTCCGCAAGGTCGGCATGAACGTGGGCATCTACCTCATCACCGGCATTCCCGGCGAGACCTGGGCCGATGTGGAGGAGACCGCCGCCTTCATCCGGGATACCCGGCCCAGCGACTGCCAGATCAGCCCCCTGGCCCTCTACCCCGGCACTCGCATGTTCGATCAGTACCGAGCCGAGGGCCGTATCCAGAAAGACTTCTACCGGGCCAGCGGCGATGCGGAGATCTTCGCCCGGGTGGATGGCCACACCGAAAAAGCCTTGCGCCACCTGGATCAGGCCGCCCAGCGGGCCAAGGCCCGATCGCGCTTCAGCGCTGCCGAATTCGCCGCCCAGAAAAGCTGGCTGGGCTTCTGCGCCGTCACGAACCTCCTCTGTGGCGAGGCGGCGGAAGAAGAAGACCGCTGGTTCGAGGCGGAAGCGGAATACGCGGAGGTCATTGCCCTCGAACCCGCCAACCCCTGGGGGTTCATGAAGCGCGCCCTGCTCTTCGAGAAGCTGGGCCAGGTCGCCAAGGCCAAGGCCGATCTGGCCGAGGTGTTGGCCCTGGCCCCGGGCAATCCCGAAGCCACAGAACTGGCCACGATCTGGGGCCTGAAGCAGTCCAGGCCCCGGACGAAGAAGCCCGCCCACGGCCCCACTGCCGAGATGAAGGGTGCAGAAACCTACCTCAGCCGGCCGCAGCCTTAGCCTGATTTCTCAAGGCCCGCCGCCATTCCAGCAGCCCCACCGTACAAAGGACCTGGTAGACACCATAAAGCGCGCTGGTGACGTAGAGGCCCTTGAAGATCAGCAGCCCCACGGAGATACAGTTGGCCACGATCCACACCGGCCAGTTCTCGATCCACTTGCGGGTCATCATGAACTGCGCCACCAGACTGAGGGCCGTGATGAGCGAATCCAGCACGGGCACGGTGCTGTTGGTGTAGCGTCGCAGCAGCCAGGTCAGGGCACCCGTGATGACGGCCACCGCGAGAGCCAGGAGGGCGCCCACGGCGGGTTTGACGCGGCCCACTGACAACACCCCGTGGTCGCGGCCACCGTGCAGCCAGTGCCACCAGCCATACACCGAGATGGCGATGTAGAAACCCTGCAGGCCCACATCCGCGTAGAGGCCCGTCCGGTAGAACAGGACGATGAACACCAGGTTGTTGGCGATGCCCAGGGGCCAGTTCCAGATGTTCTGCCGCACCAGCAGGGCCACACAAGCCGCACCCGTGATGAAGCCGAACACTTCCATCAGGGAAGGCATCACTCCTCGTGCTTCAGGTTCGGGCTGCGCTCTAGGATGGTGAGGATCAGACGCTCCAGCTCATCCACCAGCAGGAAGCGCAGGGTCGGGTCCTTCGGGTCGCCAGGTTCGCCGCCCCCGCGCAGCACGAAGAAGGGTCCCGACCGTTCCAGCCGGGAGATGCGCTTCCAGGCCAACCGGCCAGCCCCCAGCCGGCGCGCCAGGGTTGCCGGCAGCGCGTTGTGTTCCACGGACAGGCCCAGCTCATCTACCATCACCGAGGAGCCTTCCACCATCAGCACGCCCAGGAGGGTGGCCAGCAGCAGGAGGCTACCAGCCACTACCGCCCCAATGGCCGCCGCGATGGCGATCCAGAAGGACCAAGTGGGTTCACCGATGGCCTCGGCGACCTTGAGCGAGGATCGCAGCACCGGCAGCCGTTCCAGAATCTGGGCCAAGGCCCGCACCCCCACGAGCCACGAGCCGGCAAACAGGAGCATGGCCATGGCCCGATGGGCGAAGGAGGGCCGGAAGACAAGGGGAGAGCCAGCCGACATTACATCTCCGCCACGATGGCCTCGGCGGCGGCGGCGGGATCCATCGCGTGGGTGATGGGTCGCCCCACCACCAGCCAGGTCGAGCCCGCCTGCACGGCCTGGGCGGGCGTCATGACGCGGGCCTGGTCCAGAGCGGCGGCGCCCGCGGGGCGAATGCCCGGCGTCAGGCGGTGGAAGGCCTCGCCACAGGCCTCGCGGATGCTGGCGGCCTCCCAGGCCGAGCAGACGACGCCAGCGCACCCGGCCTGGTGGGCCAGCCGGGCGTAGGCCAGGGCCAGATCTTCCGGCCGGCCCGCATGGCCCAGGGCCGCCAGGGCCTCGCGGTCCAGGCTGGTCAGCACGGTCACTGCCAGCAGTTCCGTGTGGCCTCCCGCAGCCTGATGCAGCCGGATAGCC
The DNA here is from genome assembly GCA_038236735.1 of Holophagales bacterium. Taxonomy (GTDB): domain Bacteria; phylum Acidobacteriota; class Holophagae; order Holophagales; family Holophagaceae; genus Geothrix. The sequence continues at coordinate 2,452 of JBBRZL010000004.1, forward strand.
TCCACGGCCGCTTCCAGCATGGCTGGCCCGCCCTGGACATGGACGTTGATCAGCCGCGGATCCAGCTTGAGCAGGGCCGCCAGGGCCCGCCGCACCGTGGTGGGAATGTCGTGCAGCTTCAGGTCCAGGAACACCGGCACCTTGGCCTGCAATTCCCGCACAAAACCGGGGCCCTCGGCGCAGAACAGCTCCAGTCCCACCTTGAGCATCCCCACCCGGCCCGACAGGCGCTCGGCCAGGGCCAGGGCCTCCTTCGCCGTGGGGACGTCCAGGGCCACCACGAGTCGATCGCGGGCCGAGAGGATCGAAGCGGGTGAAAACAAGGGGACTCCCGTATGATGCGGAGGATCATTCTGCCAGCAAGAGGACCTTCATGCTGCAAACGCCCCCGCCGCCACCGCCCGCGATCGTGGATACTGCCCCCACGGCCCAGGAGGCGGAGAACGCCCTGCTGGATGCCTTCGATCTGGGCCAGCCCCCGCCAGCCGCGCCGGCCCTGACAGGAACAGCGGTGCTGCACTACCAATGGCTGCGGGCCGCCGCCACCTTCGACCCCACCCAGGGCCTGCCGGAAAGTCCCTTCGCCACGGGCCCGGAACGCCAGGAAGCGGAGGCCCTCCGCCGCCTGTTGAGGCTACCGAAGGACCGCCTCAAGAGTGCCTTGAAGGCGCTGCCCCTCTGCGAATCCGGCACGGCCCTGGCCCTGTGGCGCTGGGGCCAGATCCAGGTGCGCGCCGGGGCCTTCGACGCACCGACCCGCCGGCTGTGGGAGGACCGCCTCCTGGCCGTGGGCCCTGTCCTCACCCGGGGCTACGCCCTGCGCCATGCCCTCTGCTGGGCCCTGACAGAACGGAACGTGGCGCGATTCTCCAGCGTGAAACCAAAGGCGGGCGAGGACTCAGCGGACATCGTGGCGGGGTTCCAGCGGCTTCTCGGGCTCCTGGGTGGCCCATCACCCGTCCTGCGGCTGTGGACCCTGCCGGGCCTGGACTACCGGGATCTGCGCCTGGATCAATTGGGCGCTCAGCGGGTCTGGATCCGGCCCGCGGAGTATGGTCCCCTCCCGGAAGTCCCCAAGGGTACCGCCTGGATCATCCCCAGCGCTTCCGGCAACCTGGACGACCGGGACGCCAGCCTGTCTGGCGCCTCGCGCAACGAAGGCGAGTCCCTCTCGAGCCGGCTCCGCCTGGATGGCCGGATGGCATTCTACGCGCCGAGTCGGGCCGCCTTCATGCAGATCGGGCTGGCCTGGTTCCCCATCCTGCTCGACCTGGATGCCAAGGGGAACCTCCGGTCGATCCGCATGGGGGACGCAGCTCCGGATAGGCCATAGGCCATGGGCTTTGGGCCGCAGGGGTGACTATGCAGGCGGCCATAGGCCGAACCTGCAGCCCACAGCCTACAGCCCAATCATCCGATTCCGCAGCCCTGTAGCCAACCCGTCACTGCACCACAGACCATCTGGGCCCAGTAGTGAAAGCCCCGCCGCAAGGGTTTCTGGGTATAGCTTGCGTGGAGGCGGTCCTTGAGCAGCGGGTAGTTGCCATCCGGGTCCAGCACCGCCCCGGCCACGGGTGAGTCGAACTCGTAGGTGATCCACCGATCCTGGCCATCCCAGACGAGCCGCTGCTCCTCCTTGTTCTCCAGCCGCACCCACAGGGTGATGGGCACTCGGATGCCCCCCCTGCGCTCGAGCGTGATGGAGCCCACGCGCCCCGGCGCGGCGGGCTGCGGGGCCGCGAAGACCGGGGCCTTGTCCGAGAAGAGCCAGCCGCCCTGGGTGACCTCCTGATTCTTCACGCCGCGGATGGCGTAGTCGAGCACGTCCGTGCCCTCCACGAAGTCCCGCCAGAAGGCGCCCAGATCGCGGCCGGACACCCGCTCGGCGATGCGCCTGAAGTCATTCCGTGTGGGGTGGTGGAAGGCCATCTCCTGCGCATAGGCGCGCAGGACCTGCTCCATTACCGGCCTACCTAGCATGGCCTCCAACTGATTGAGCAAGAGCGTGGGCTTCGCATAGGCCGTGACGAAATAGCTCTGCGTATTCAGGGTCTTGAAGCCGAACCGGGTGAGGGGATCCGCGCTGGGGAGGCTCCAGTAGCCCACCCACTCGAGGGTATCCGTGCCCGCCAGGAAGCGGCGCCCACTCAGCAGCGCATGGTAGCTGCGCTCCATGGCCTTGTGGGTGAACCAGCTGGTGAAGCCCTCATCCAGCCAGGGTTCCTCGAATTCGTTGCTGGCCAGCATGCCATAGAAGAACTGATGGCCGAACTCATGGATGGCCACCACCTCGGGCTCGCGAATCCCCAGGGGATCGAAAGCCACCGAACTGGCCGTGATGAGCGTGGGGTACTCCATGCCATCCGCCCCGCTGGCATCCTTCGGTGTGTCGATGACGGTCAGGGTTGGATACGGGTACTTGAAGTACCACTCTTCGCTCCAGCGCAGGGCGTTCTCTACGGCCCGGCGCTGTCGCTGGAAGTTCCCCCGGGTGCGGGCGTTGATGTAGTAGAAGACCTGAATGCCGCGGTATTCGTACATCGCCGGCTTCCGCCAGCTCTCCAGCGGCATCACGGCCCAGGCGAAATCGTGGACGTCCTCAGCGTGGAGACGCCAGATGACGTTGAGCTTCCGTTTGGGGTCCTGCTCGATCTCCGTCACGAAGTTCGTCTGGGTGCCCGTGTGGGCGAGGCCCAGCGCGTTTGGCAGGGACAGGGCCACGTCGTAGACGCCGAAATCCGCAAAAAATTCCGTGTTCGCATGGTAGGCGTGGCAGTTCCAGCGGTCGCCCTGATAGACCCCCACCTTGGGAAACCACTGGCCGGACATGAGGAAATCCTCGGACCACCCGCTGCGGGCAAAGACCTTCGGATACTGATTCTCCCAGGTGACCTCCACGTGAATGGTTTCGCCCGGGGCCACCGGCCGAGGCAGAGTGAGCCAACGGACCGTCTCGTCCTCGCCCTCATGGCCAGCCAGGTCCCGTCCTTCCATCCGGACCCCCAGCAGGCGGCAGTACCCCCAAGACGCGGCATCCGAAGCTGGGGACTGGTGTTCTCTGCGGAGGTAACCGCCACTCTCCTTCAAGAAGAGGCTCTGGGGGCCCTTGAAGGCATTGAGATAGAGATGCAGCGGCAGTTCCTGGGTGGGCGCCGTGCCGGTGTTCCGCCAGGTGATCGTCTCCCGCCCCTCCAACTTCTTGTGCTCGAAATCCAAGGTCGCCTCGATGCGGTAGTTGGCGATCCGGGGTGATTTCGGTTTCTCGAACCACTTCTCCGTCGTCCAGGTCCGCGGCCCCGCGGCCAGCCCCATAGCGGCGAACAGCACCAGCACAGCCACCATGCGGCGTCCCATCGAACCTCCCGAGCATCCCCCGAGCATACCAAGTCCCGCCGGACCTGCGCCCTTGCCGTTCCTCCATTCCCTGCTACACTCAACCACCTACCGCGGGGTGGAGCAGTCCGGTAGCTCGTTGGGCTCATAACCCAAAGGTCGCAGGTTCAAATCCTGCCCCCGCTACCAACCGCACTAGCGATCAAAGCCTCTGATCTCAACGGATCCGAGGCTTTTTCGTATTCATGTGAAAGATCCAGAATGCCCTTGCGGGTTCACTAAATTGTATCGGTTTTGAGGTCTCGCTGCACAACTACTGCACAACTTTTTTCGTCGCAGATGTAGTCACAGTGCGGATTTCGTGTGATTCGGAGCTATGAGCGTGGGGAGGGGGTGGGTATTTCGAGACCACATCCAAACGACCACCGAAACGCCAGGGGTGGTCAATCTTCTAACTCGTCAGCGGCGGCAATGTGCGGCGGCGCACGGCTCACACCAGTCGATCGATCAGTTCGGGTCCGTCACCTCTGACCGGTCCAACGGGATACGCCTCCATCCCCGCCGGGTCAGACGGCACCAAGAGTCTCTGAACCCGTCCCGTGTCTTGAAACGTGGGGTCTAACCACTCATCGAATGCCGACGGGGGGAGGATGACCGGCATACGGTTGTGGATCCCCTCCATCAAGGCGTTCGGTTCGGGTGATGATCGTGCATGACTCCATCGCCCCGTCAGCGGTCTCCCAGAGGTCCCACAGTCCCGCGAAGTGGAAGATGCCCTCAGGATCGCAGGGTTGGATGTAGTACGGCTGCTTCACCTTCCCGCCCGTTGCCGCCCACTCGTAGAATCCGTCAGCAGGTATGAGGCACCTTCGCCGCTTGAAGGCGGCTCTGAAGGTCGGCTTCTCGGCAATGGTCTCCGCCCTGGCATTGAAGGTCTGTCCTGGCAGCTTGGCGGCGTCCTTCCACCACGACGGCACCAACCCCCACCGCATGATGCTGGCGTCCCAGGCACCCGCTACCGCTCGGAACACGACAATGCCTGATGTCGGGGCAATGTTGTAGCTGGCGCGGAACACCGGTGGGATCACGATGACCCCATTCTTCGTCCATGCCGCCTTGAGCACCTTCGCCACCATCCGACCGCACATGCACATACTTCCTTTAGCTATCGAATCTGCTCGTACCTCAAACCGAATGCATCATCAAGAGGTACCGATTTGAACACCTCCATGTGCGGCATATGTGTATCGATGGTCTGGAGGACGCGAGACTCATCTATCGATTCCATACGACAGCCTAGAAAAGCGGCTCCAAATACCCTCCGATTCTCCGTCCAGAGATCGGACCCGTCTCTTTGTGGTTCATGAATGAACGGGTAGAAAACTCTCCACTCTTTCTCATAACCCCAATCTGAGTGCTTAATGAATGGCAATTCATGCAACATTTCAACTATATCTCTTGGGTCCTCTCCTGTTTGATGACGGATATATGACTCAATGTTCAGGTAACTCGGAAAATCGGTTTGATAGGTCACCTTTCGTGCTGCTAATAGGGTGTTATCAATTTCGTCAATACATTGAAGCCGCAATACCACCCCACGGTGTTCATTAGCATAGTGAGACCACATTACTATATTATCAATAGTTTCGCTTACACATAAAATTCTAGAATTTATTAAATAATCTTGATATAAAAAATTCATCTTATCTTGCACAATAGATAATTTATCAGCCGTTTCGATTGCACCAGCATTCATGAAATCAAGGAATTTGTCTTTTGGGAATTGATCGCGGATCGAACGAATACGAAGCAATCCAGAGGAAAGTGGGGTTGGAGTTATTATATTAATTTCATCACCATATACAATTTTTTCAATAGTAATACATAACTCTCTGATTAGGTCATCTTTATTGAAGGGGAAAACGAATCTTAATCGATGGTCAAATGGATCGTTAAATAACTTAGGGGAACTCCACTTCAAAGAAGAATTCGTCAGTGCCTTCATCGCCGAATCCGTGGTCATGAACTTATAAAAGTGGGGACGATCATGTGCCCTGCTCAAGTCGGACTCCAATTTGTTCCTTCATCCTATCTGAGCAAGTTCCCATCCCCGAATTGCCGCCCCAGGCTGTGGTACGAAGCGGCGAAGGGAAGCCGTGCAGGAGCGGTATCCCCAGCAACATATATATTACGCGGTGGTGGCGGGGTGTGGCTCGTGTGTAGTGACGGTAAGCAAGGCAGTTACTCAAGCAGCATGAGCGCAGTGCTCCAGATAGTTGTGCAGCAGACGCACGCCTGAGAAGACGTAACCAGCACGCTCGCGTTTCCGTTCTGCCACCGGGAACACCTCCATCACCGCCCCGTTAAGGGTCCTTCCGAATAGGTCCCGCTGACCACTGTCCAACCAAGGCGCGAAGTCACAGAAGGCGGTCCATAGGTCCGTGGCGGTCGTCTTGTGCTCCTCGCCTTGAGCACAGCAGACCATCAGGAACTCCCTCAGGTCCGCCTTCAGATCCCCCCGCGTCTCCGCACGCCGCGCCGACCGCCGCTCGGACGACTTCACACTCTTTGCCTTCTCGCGTGCGTGCGCCTCCAGGTAACTCAGCCGCCCTCGCTCACTCCAGGTCCCGAGAACGAAAGCCGCATCGACGGCATCTGTCAGTTCCTGACTGGAGAAGGGTGGATCGTTGAGAATATTGAAGTCAGTCAATAGGCGCAGGGTCTGTTCTGCATCCAAGAGGTACCAGCGGACCAATTCACAGGTGTAACGGAACAGCCGCCGTCGCCCGCGCCGTCCCTGGATGCACCCACCCTGCCGAAACAGCCACTTCCGCGCCATCTTGTACAAATAGGCGGAGTCGTACATCATGCCGGTGCGCTGCCCGTAGTAGTACCAGCGTGGCGCCTCGCGTGGTGCGCGGGGTTGCTTCGGCTTCTGCACCTTCGCCGTCACAGCCGTTGGCGCCGCGCCAGTGGTCACAGAGGGCACCAGGACAGGCTTGAGCAGATGAGGGTCAGCGATGGGCGCCCGGGACAGGTCGAAGCCGTCACAGGGCGTGTAGAAGCGCCCGGAGTGATGCCGTCCCCAGGGCGCAATGACGAAGCCGCTCGTCTTGATGTCCAATCCCGGGCATGACCGCCCGTTGTCCGCCTTCATCGAGACACCGGGAGGCAATAGGTAATAGAGGTGCCAGCCGCCGCCATCGCGCCCGGTCTCCACCACGCTAGGTGTCGGACCGATGATCGAGAGCACGTAATCCAGCGCCTCGGGTGTGTCGCAGTCGGCAACCCAGATCCTGAGGGCGCCGCAGTCCATCAGGGCGCCGAGGTTTTGATCACGTCCTACCCACTTGTGGAGATCCTGAGGGCGGTTCGGCATTCCCACGTCGCGGTAGGACGTCCATTTCCCGGCTGGGTGCTTCCCGGGTTTGCATGTGCATTCACCTCCGCGCCTCCAGACTCCGGGCGCGATTTCATGCGCTCCCTGGCAGATTCCATCTTTTACCGTGTGCATCGGCGCCAGGATCAGTCCTCTTGCCTGATAGTCCAAGGCAGAGGCAAGACGCCTCCGCTTCGCTTCCTCATTGTTCATTCCAGCTCCTCCAAGCGGATTCCAAGGCGCCCGAAGGCACCTCAGAGGCGTTCCACGGGCATTACCCTCGCGATACCTTGCCTACCACCGCGCATGGAAGGCACATGGCATGCACTTGGCGCCAAGGGGGCAGTAGATAGAAAATTAGACGAATAGATGATCTAATGATTGAACGGTCTATTGCCATGACTCCGAGGTTCCTATGCCGCTTCCCAAAATCCGAGACGGTCAGAAACTCAGCCTCATGCTTCCCGCCGATGTCGTGCGCCGCCTCAAGATTGAGGCGATGGAGGGCAGCACCATCCCCGCCCTGATCGTCCTTGAGGCATTGGATCTGTACTGGGAAGGCAATTCAGAAGCATCCGATCCGACGCCCACCGCCAAGAATCCGAAGCAACGAAGAACCCTCACTCGCCTTCTTCAGCACCTGGAGGCGCTGGTCATTGACGGGAAACTGACCGTCGGGGAGATCGCCAGGGCGTCGGGCGTGGGCGCCAATCAGGTATCGGGATCGTGGCGCTCCGCCGGGTACGTGCCCGCTGGTTGCGCCGCGCCGGTCATCTGCTTACTTCAGTCAAAGCGCCTTCCCCTCAATCTACGGAAGCCGTAAATCATCGTCGCTCGGCGCCGAAGAAACTGGGGCGTGCAAGAGCGGTATCCCCACCAACATATATATTAAGGGTGGTGGGGAGTGTTGGGGGGGGTGTGAGAGAGTTACCTAGAACCCCCCGCGCCTAACTGTGGGCGCCAGTTCCCATACAGCTTTCAACGGCTTTGCACAGAACCTTTCCTTTGAATTCTGCCAAAGGTGGGGCACCAAGTTTGTGAATGATGCGATGGCAGTTCGGGCATAGAACGGTGAAGTCAGTTGCGGGGTCTCGCCGGATCCCGCCTTCTGTCGCAACCTTTGCTAGTGGGACAAGGTGGTGCGCCTCGATATAGCCGCGTCCTGCCTCCCCATAGATGTGCTCCATCGTGATACCACACGCCTTGCAGGTCGACCCGTGGATTTCCTTCGCCTTTTGCGCCAATTTCCGGTTCCGCTCCAGGGTCCTATGACGCCTGTATTGCCGGCGACCATCGAGGTCAGATTGGTCCCCGCCGTCTGATGCATCGGCGCTCGTCGATTCTCCCAGATCCTCCCACCCTCCGCGAAAAATCGCCTTTCGGTAGAGGTCCAGCATCGCCTTTAGGTCATCGAGTAGAACATCTTCTGAGGGAAGGTCGCGGAGGTCGTACCTCTTACTAAATGCGCTAGCAACCTGCCAGTCACCCCGGTCTGGCACTTGTTCATCAATTCCAAGGTCAATCTCACCAGAGGTAAACCGATGGACGTGTTCTGGTACCTTCCCGGCGAGAATTGTCGCCCGACTCCTCAGGATTTTGCGCCTCCCGCGACCGAACTCCTTCCTTACGGAGTAGGTTCCCTGAAGGAGCGTGAGAACCAACGACTGCTTATCGAGTCCATATAGATAGACCGGGTAATACCCCCTCTCAGCAGAATCCGACACAGAGGGATCGGTAAGGCGAATCCAGGGAGAACTGCTCCAGTTGCCTTTACCGGGACTCGCCTCCGCAATCATCTCGGTCTTGGTGAGGGAAAGTTTGCGCTCCAGAATTGCCGGAACGTCCTTACGAATGAACCTTGCAACCTCATGCCCCCCAAATTCTTCCTCGCGGGCGCTCCAGAAGTCCGCGTTAATCCGAATTAGGGCATCTCTAAAGTTCATCACGCCTCCCAATTATTCATTCACTTGAGCATATCTCTGCCTCAGCAACCAGGCGTAAGGTGATTACTCCTTCAACCCCGGCTGACCAGATTTCATTTCATCTGGAGGTAGAAGCGGATCGAACCAACTCGCCCTTCCGCCGGTGTGGGTATGGGTCGCTGACGGCTGCGAGCATCCCGCTCAGTGGCTGATCAATAGGAGACCCTATGCAATTCACCACGCTCACCCTCCAGGCGCCGCGCCTGACCCTCATCCCCGTCGTGGTGCCTCATGACTGAGTACCAGTACGAGATGTCCGAAATGGAAGCGCAGGAGGAAGCCGCACGATACGAGGAATGGATGGAGTCCATGCACTACGGACGCACGTCCCCATCCCTGCCCCTCATGCTCAACGATCCCTGGATCCGTGACTGCCCCAGGACCACAGACGAGATCGAAGCCGCCTTCTGCACTGACCAGATCATCGGCGGCATGCCTCATGGCGAGGAGCGGGGGTACCTACACGCCATCCTTCGGGAAGCGGGGTACCTTCCCAGCGGGGACACCGACAACCCTACTTGGACCCACGTCCAAGGCTGATGATTGAGAACTGACCGACCCGCCTCCTCTAACCCGGGGGGCGGGTTCGTTTATTGTCGGGGTCGCCGGAAATGGATACCCAGGATTCCGTGGTCGCGTTCCCGCTGATCTGGTTTCATGCCGCTGAGAACCGCTTCCAGTCGGCACCAATACGTAGGTTTGACGGTGGAATCGGGAGACGCCCGGATTGGGTATATTCGGACCCAGTAATATTTAAATACCCGCAGCAATGCTAAGTTTCGATAATTCAGCACCCATGAATATGAGTGTGATGAACTCATATTCATGGGTGCGAAACCCCACGCCAACCGTGGATTGGCGCCACCCGCCGGTGATTACGCTTGAGACCCTCCTGTGAGTCTCTGGAGGACCGCCCGGATCCGACTCACTGGAACGGCGGGAAAAGTTGATCCGTCATTCTGGGTAGGCATGGCGGACCCTGCCGGGTTGGAAGCCGCCTTCAGACAATTCTGGTAGTCCGCGAGGGAGGCGTGCTTAACCCCCGTCCATCTGGGGTGGCAGAAGGACCCCGCCAACGTGCCCGAGACGAGCAGCGTTTCCACTTCCCGGACGGTCATGCCGAGTTCCACCGCCGCCTGATCAATCGGCAACGTCATGTAGACGTGAAACCGGACACCGAGCGACGGGTTGACCGTCCCCACGACCTCACGCCCTTTACCCTCGGCAATAAGGCGCTCCAGTGTCCCGGCGTTGACAAACCCGGCTGAACGATTCCCGGGCATGGCAAGGTTGCCGTCCCCGGGCAGATCTCCCCGAAAGATCCTGGAATGGATTTCCTCCACAGGGACGCCGGACAGGTTTGCCGCTTCGATGATGCTGACTTTGTGCGTTTCGCTCATTACGAAACCTCCTTGTATGACCTACGCGCTAAACAAAAGCCAAGGTTGCCTCCGCATCTTTTGTTTCCCCCGGAAGTTCAGGGCAATAACGCCCTCCGCTTTGGGAGACCGACCAATGGTCCTTCAAGAACTTCTCCGCATCCGGGGCATGGAACCCCGAGACCTCTACAGCACGGCTGCCGTCGGCGCCGTCCTTGGCGTGCATCGCGTTTCAGTTTGCCGCCTCATCAACAGCCGAGACCTCAAGGCAATCCGCCGAGGGCGGGCAATCATCGGCGTGACGGCTGCCGCCCTATCCGAATTTCTTGAGGCAAGGAACGGAGACAGCAAATGAAGAACGCCGCGCCCGATACCGTCATACCATTCCGCCGAGGCGGGAACTTTCATTCGAGACCGCTTCATGCCCCGCCTCTGGAACTCCGGATGCACCACGGCGCCCTGGTCGTCAAACTGACCAGATACCTCCGGACCACCAAGAACATGACCGCCAGCAGCCTACGCGCCATGTTGAAGGGTTGTGGCGTCATTCCCACTGGTAAGGGCGTTTCGCTCGTCCGCCACACGATCAACGGGGAGAGCATCGGGGGGAGCGTCAGAGGAGTCCGGGCGTGCCATGACCGGCTGTGCCCGCTCTGCGCGGCAAGGATCGAAGCGGCAGAGGCACTGGAGACCCGCGCCGCCCTCCTCCATCTGCACTACGCAGGAAAGCTGGAGGGTCTGCGCCTGATCTTCTTCACCGCAACTATGGGGCACCGCGCCGATGACGACCACGCCGGGAACTGGAGTGTCTTCCGCACTGTCCTGTCTAAGCTGACCGACCAACGCTGGTGGAGGGCGGCAATCGCCGGTTCCATCATGAAGCTGGAGATCGAGGGGACATTGGACCCTGCCAAGACTGGGTTGCATCCCCACGCCCATATGCTCCTGGCGATTCCTGAGACGGTTGACTCCCTCGCCCTGTCTGCCCGGGTACATGAGTTCTTCCGGTCAGAGTTTGCCAAGCACTACCCAAACGAGACCCGTATTCGTTGGCACTGGAACCCCTCTGAGACGTGGTGGCAGATCGCCGAAGGATCAGAATGCCTCCCCAGGTTCCTCGCAATGAAGCGTTGGACCATCTGTGAGGAGGTCACAGCAAGCGGCGCAAAGAACGGCGGTTTCTGGCAACGCCCTGTGGAGGATCTAGTTGCCGTATGGGAACTCATGAAGGGCGTACGCACACTCCGAAGGTCGGGCATCTTCCGAGAAGTCGCTGCCGTCATCGGCACTGCCAGGACCAAACCCGTCGTCGTCCCCATCGCCAAGATGACGAGGGCAGAATGGTCCGCCCTTGCGCCAGAGATCCGGGAACCCCTCACCGCCGCAGTAGAGAACCACCATGCCGAACCTGCCTGGATCGCTTGGACAGTTGCCAATCTCGGAAACCTCACCCCAGCAGAGGCAGAGATGCTCCTGATCCACATTGCGACCGCAGATGGTTCCGACGCACTGCCAGCCGTTCCGTCCGCAGCCGCCGCAAGAGAGGTGGTATTGAGCGGTAGGGCGGTACGCGCCGCCTAGCACCCAGGGTTCCTCCCCTTGGGATCGTGAGTTGAGGCACGATGCGCCCCGACCGGCTTCATTACCCGGTGGGGCGTTGTTGTGTCTGAAGACCTTTCCTCCAAATGTCGCTTCCGATGGGGGAAGTGAACCAGATGGCGCCGACCAGCTTTAGGGTTGGCGGACCTAAATTCCGTCAACCCTTCCTTGAGGACGTTTGCCAAAGCTATCGAGGAAGCCCTTGCGGTGTCCATGTGCGAGAGCTAATCGGAGGAGAGTGCCGCAGCAAGAATGACGGCGCAGGATCGTATCACTTAGACCTCCAGGTTCATCAGCGCAAGATAGGTGATGATTTAGTCGAGATTGATAGAGTTTGACCATTCCTGCCGCGCTGAGAACCAGAAATGTTATCAATACCTGCTCTTGGGTTCATTTGATGATCCGTATATTTGTAAATGTTAAAAAATAAGCAACTTAAAAATACGCAATCTCATCTCGTCTCCACCACCATTCGACTTACGCCACTCCTCAACGCTCATCGAGTCTGTTTCATCTCGCTATGGAGTTACCAAGGAATCGCACTGGGTGCCCCTTGAGGCGCTCCAGGGACTCAGGCAGGGCAAACCCCACCCGAGTCCGATAAGACGTGCAGGGTGCTCAGACGGCGGTAGCGGCGGCGCTCGGCGCTGCTGAGAGTCCCAGCCGTTGACTGAGGGTGTCCTGCGCTCTGCGTTTGGCTTCCAAACTGGTTTCTACATAGACCATGGTCGTCTGGATGTTCTTGTGCCCGAGCATCCCCTGAATCTGGGTAATGGGAGTGCCCGCCTCTGCGTGGAGTGTGGCGAAAGTCGCCCTGAGACGATGCTGGGTGACGTTCCCCAAACCCATCTTCTCGCAGACGCGCTTAAGCACCTTCTTGCAGTACTGCGACCTGTGCGGCTTCCCATCCTCTGCCGGGAAGACCCATTCGCTGAGGGTGGGTTTGGGCATGGCATGTAAAACGCCCCACAACCAGTCCGGGACGGGCAGGACCCGCGCCTCCTTCCCCTTCGCCTTACCCACCGTGTAACTCTGCGTCCCCGGATTGAACCACTGCCAACGCATCCCCAAGACCTCGCCCTCGCGCATCCCCAACCCCACCATTACCCGGAGGATCGCTCGGACATGGGGGGTGTGCGCTTCCTGATCTACCGCCGCGAAGAAGGCGCCGATGCTCAGGGCGGGGACCGTGACGCGGGGTTTCTTCTGGATACGAAGGAACTTCACGACGAAGGGAAGGCGATCTAGGTGCCCGCCCTTGATGGCGTACCGGACGAGGGTTCGGACCAACTCCAGGGTGTTGTTCGCGTAACGCGGCGAACGTCCCGCCTCAAGCTGACGGACACGGACCCCAGAGACGGCATCTGTCTGGATGCGATCCACGCGGGTCAATCCTAGGTCGGGTTTGATCCACAGCCGGTATCTGCACTCCGCCGATACGAGGTAACTCTGACTGAATGCTGACTGGTGCGCCTTCCACCACGCCTCCCAGACCTGATTCAACGTGGGAGGGACCTTCTTATTCAGCTTGAGTTGATCGTGCAGCAACTCGCGCCGCTTCTCCTCCATGACGCGCCGCGCCGTCGTCAAGTCCATTGCCTTCGTGGAACCGTGGGCACGCTGCCCGTTGACCTGTAGTGAGTAGTGCCAGAAGGGACCAACCTTCTTTAGACCTGGGACGTTTGCCATTGCCTTGCCTCCGGGAGAGGCAAGGGCAGTCAGGAGATCAATGAAGACGGTTCGCTGCACAACTGCTGCACAAGTCCGCGAAGAGGAGGGATCGGGTAGCTCGCACCTTGTTGCTAAGTGTTGTTATTGCTACACTCGATCTCCTACCGCGGGGTGGAGCAGTCCGGTAGCTCGTTGGGCTCATAACCCAAAGGTCGCAGGTTCAAATCCTGCCCCCGCTACCAACACGATGTGAAGAAGCCCTTGAATCTCAACGATTCAGGGGCTTTTCGCCGTTCAGCCAAAGATCCTGTGAACCCTCTGGTTTGCTATCCAATTTATCAGGATGGGGGATAGGCGTCACAACGACGCCACAACACCAGGGGGAAGATTCCTTCGAACTTTCCATCACTCTGCAAACCGCGCTCCCGGCGCTCGATACATCCGTCCTATCCAGCTTGGCGAGAGCCGGCACGAACGCAATCAATCGATGTCGGGGGCTTGAGTCAACTATATATTTCGATATTTTCCGATATATTGTTGTAAACTCACCTTCGAACCTGGATGCCTGGGGTTTCAATGGCCTCCGGATTTAAAGGGAGACTCATAGCATGGCGGACGATATCCGAACTTTGGTCGAGCAACTGAAAGCGGTGTCTCACCCCCTTCGTCTGCGTGTCCTCGCCCTCCTGGAACCTGGAGAGCTTTGCGTCTGCCAGATAGCTGAGACGCTCCAGGTACCCCAGTCATCGGTGTCTGAGGCCCTCAAGGAACTTCGTCGTGCCGGTTTCCTGACTGAGCGAAAGGAAGGCCGCTGGGTCTTCGTATCGGTGGTGAAGAAGAAGTACGCCACACCCCTGCTCAAGGGACTGCTTGCAGAAGTCGGATCCCTGGACCAGGTCCAGCAGGACCGACTGCTTGCCCAGGAAGTTCTGGCCATGGCCATTCCCGTGGTCTGTTCCAAGGTGCAAAAGGTGGCCCAGGCAACACCAGTGGTGGCCCGTGCCTGAGTGCTGCGCGGGGGCTGCCCCCGTTCCAAGTCGACCACCCTTTCTTCAAAGGGGTGGATGGATCCTCTTGGCGCTGCCGATCTGGATCCTGCTCTACGCCGTGAGCCATCCAGCCTCAGAGTGGATCGCCTTCCACCTGTTCCGGCTGACCCCCAAGACCCACCTCGGCGAGGCGGTGGCTTTCTTCTTCTTCGATGTGCCGAAGGTCCTGCTGCTGCTCACGCTGGTGGTTTTCATCGTCACCTTCCTTCAGACCTTCGTGAGCCCGACCAAGGTGCGGGACGCCCTGTCCAAGCGGCGGGCGGGCCTTGGCAACGCGCTGGCCTCACTGTTCGGCATCATGACGCCCTTCTGCTCCTGCTCAGCGGTGCCGCTCTTCATCGGTTTTCTGCGAGCGGGCGTGCCCCTTGGCGTGACCTTCAGCTTCCTGGTGGCCGCACCCATGATCAATGAAGTGGCGCTGGGCATGCTCTTCGCAATGTTCGGCTGGAAGATCGCCCTCATCTATGCAGGAACAGGGGTGGCCATCGCCTTCATCTCAGGGCTCCTCCTTGGGCGGCTCAAGATGGAGCGGCACCTGGAGGACTGGGTGCAGGACGCCCTGAAGGCTCCTTCCCTGGGAGAGATCGAAGAAGAGCGGCCCACCCTGTCGAATCGACTGAGCTTGGCCCTCCAGGGCGTGAAAGACATCGTCGGGAAAGTCTGGCCCTATATCCTCGCGGGCATCTCCGTAGGCGCCCTCATCCACGGCTTCGTGCCCGAGGCCTTCATGGCTGGCCTGCTGGGCAAGGAGCACTGGTACAGCGTGCCCCTGGCTGTGCTGGTAGGGATACCCCTCTACTCCAATGCGGCGGGTGTCATGCCCATCGTGGAAGCCCTGCTGGGCAAGGGGGCGGCTCTGGGTTCCACGCTCGCCTTCATGATGGCCGTCATCGGTCTTTCCCTGCCGGAAACCATCATCCTGCGCCGGGTCATGCGCCCGCGCCTCATCGCCACCTTTGTCGGCGTCGTGGCCCTCGGCATCCTGCTGGTGGGCTACCTCTTCAACGCCATTTTGTAGGAGATCCCATGCTCATCGAAGTCTTTGGTCCCGGCTGCGCCAAGTGCCAGACGATGGAGAAGCACGCCCACCAAGCGGTAGAGCAGTCCGGGGGCATCCACCAGGTGGTGAAGGTCTCCGACTATGCGGTGATGGCCGCGAGGGGAATCATGAGCACCCCCGCTCTCGCGCTGGATGGTCAGGTCAAGTTCCAGGGCAGGGTCGTCGGTTCAGACGAGATCCTGGCGCTGATCAAGGGCTGAGCCGTCCCACCTCGTCTTACCGGTCACATGCTCACAGGAGTTCCCATGTCCGCAGTGCGCTACGGTGCCCTGGTCCTCGCCTTCTCCACGCTGTGGTCTGCGGAAGGTGGTGTGCCCGCCCTGGACCCCGCTGGCCTCAACCTGACCCTGGCCTCGAAGCAGTGGGCTGTCATCGAGTTCGGCGGCCCCACCTGCGTGCCCTGCGTGAAGATGCAGCCCGTGCTCGCGGATCTTCAGAAGACTTTCGGAAGCCGCGCCCAGGTCCGCAACTTCTACGTCACCCAGTACGCCAAGGAAGCCCAGGCCCACAAGATCATGGTCATGCCCACCCAGGTGGTCTTCGACCCAAATGGCAAGGAGGTCACGCGGCACATCGGGTACTGGCCCAAGGATGAGTTCCTAGCTGCCCTGGCCAAGGTCGGATTGAAGTGATGGATGGCCTGCTTGGCCGCTTGGCGGACATGGTGGCCCAGGCTCCGGCCTACCAGCAGCTTGGGCTGGTCTTCCTGGGCGGCCTGCTCACCTCTGCCAATCCCTGTGTCCTGGTAGCAGCCCCCCTGGTGGTGGGCTTCACTGGGGGAACCAAAGAGGGACGGCACCAGCCGATGGTCCTCTCGGCAGTCTTTGTGCTGGGACTCGCCGCAGCCTTCACGGCCCTGGGGCTGATTGCAGCCATGACGGGCAGCCTAATGGGAGATGTTGGCTGGGGGTGGAAGGTCATCCTGGGCCTCATCCTGCTCGCCATGGGCTTGCACCTGCTTGGTCTTTATCGCCTTCCCACGCCAACCCAGAACTTCCAGAGGTTCCAGGGGGCTGGGCTGCTCGGTGCCTTAGCCTTGGGTGCGTTGACGGGGACCCTCTCGGCCCCGTGTGCCACCCCAGCGCTGGCAGCTGTCCTGACCATCGTCGCGCTCCAGAAGAAGGTGCTGTGGGGAGGTGTTCTGCTCTTCGCCTACGCCCTGGGCCATGTGCTCCTACTGTTCATGGCGGGGGCATCCTCTGGGTGGGCCAGCAAATACACTGAGAGCCACGTCTCGAAGTTCCTGGGTCGGTGGATCCCCAAGGGTATGGGCTTGCTTCTGACCGGTTGCGCTGTCTGGGTGCTGTTCCTAGCTTGGAAGACAAGATATCCGGCCTGAGAGCAGCCCCACAAGATCACCAGATCCCAGCAAATGTATTCACCAAGAGACCAGCTCTTGACTTATCGCACGGCTAGCTGTGGCCTTATCAAATCGATCGGTCCCTGTCATGCGTCCTCCACTTTCACTGGTGGCGCAAATTCGAATTGTGTGAGGGCCTCAACCAGTGCCCGATCCCCCAGGACCATGACATACCTTTGCCAGGTCTGCCATGGTTATCGAATCGACAAGGGATCACTTGAAAACAGTCATGGTTTCCCATTGAGGTTCACATTCGAATGCTTTTCCACGCAGTCATCCTCGACACTTAATTGAAGATGGACGCCTTCACGTTCTCTACCTTGGAGCCCTTCATGGACACCCGCACCTGTGGTTTCAACACCAAACTCGTTCACGCTGGAATTCCGAAGGATGAACATGGCAGCGTAGTCACGCCCATCTATCAAACCTCTACTTTCGCCTTCCGTAATGCCCAGCAGGGTGCCGACCGATTCGCCGGGGTTGAGGATGGCTATATCTACACGCGGATTGGCAATCCCACCACTTCGGCCCTGGAAGAGAACGTCGCCCAGCTCGAAAACGGTTTCGGCGCGACAGCCATGGCCAGCGGTATGGGCGCTGTCAGCACTGTCTACCTCGCCCTGCTCAGTGCCGGGGATCACATCGTTAGTACGGATTCCGTGTACGGTCCCAGCCGCGGCCTCATGGAGAAGCACATGAGCCGCTTCGGCGTGGAATCCACCTATGTGGACACCTCCGACCTGGATAACCTCCTCAGAGCCATGAGATCCAACACCAAGATGGTCTATGTGGAATCTCCATCCAATCCCGCGATGTCAGTCACGGATATCCACGGCGCAGCTGAGCTTGCGCATGCGGCAGGTGCGCTGCTGGTCGTGGACAACACCTTTGCCAGCCCCCACCTCCAGAAGCCCCTGGATCTGGGTGCAGACATTGTGCTCCACTCGGTGACCAAGTTCATCAACGGCCACGCCGACGTGGTGGGCGGCATCGTGGTGTCGAAGACGGAAGCGCTTCATAAAAAGATCCGAGCGATGCTAATCAATCTGGGCGCCAACATGGACCCCCATCAGGCGTACCTGGTGAGCCGGGGGCTCAAGACCCTGGCGCTGCGAGTGGAGCGGGCCGAACAGAGCGCCCACCAAGTGGCCGCATGGCTGGAAGCCCACCCTCAGGTGGCATGGGTCCGCTACATAGGCCTGGCCAGCCATCCGCAACATGAATTGGCCAGACGGCAGATGACGGGATTCGGATCCATGATTTCCTTCGAGCTGAAAGGTGGGACGGAGGCTGGACGTATCGTCATGGACAATGTCCAACTGGCGGGCCTGGCGGTGTCCCTCGGGGGCGTTGAGACCCTCATCAGCCATCCTGCCTCCATGACTCACGCCAGCATGGCCCGCGAAGCCCGTCTCAATGCGGGCATCACCGATGGCCTGGTCCGACTCTCCGTCGGCATCGAAGATTGCGCAGACATCATCCACGACCTTGAGCAGGCCCTGGGACACATTGGTCAGCCCGATGCTGCTCAGGACCCCCAGTTGGCAGGTCATCCCTGAGCAGTCAGGGATTCAGCTCACAACCCTCAACTGCGCCCCGAGTGCCCGCAGACATGGTCGATTCCTACTTTGTCATTCACGCTTCGCTGGTTTTCGCACTGCCACGCGGGGCGACGATCCGGTGACCCACCCCCACTTAGCAAAAATGCGCTGCCCCTCACCGAGGGCGATCCCGCATGACTCAGGGCCGAAGATTCCTCCCGGTTTTTCAGCGCTTCCTGGCCGTAGCCAAGAAGACGGGATACGCCTTCTCCGCTTTGTGAACGGTGGTGGCGGTTCCCAGTTGGACTTCCTGGAACCCAGCCTCCTCCAGCCACACTTTGACTTGTTCCCGCTGAAAGCCCTGGTGATGGACGCCGGTGCTGTCCTCATGGAAGCTGCCATCCTCCCGATCCAGATCGGCCAAAGCCACTCGTCCACCGGTCCGAAGGTGCTCGGCAAACTGGTGGAACAAGGCCGGCACATCCGCAACGTGATGCAGCGTCATGCTGCTGACAATCAAATGGTAGGGGCCACCAAGACCACCAACCTCGCTTGCGTCCAGTGATTTGAGCTGGACTGGGATCGCCCTGGCCCTGGCTTTTTCGGCGAGGGTTTTCAGCATGCCCGGCGAAGTATCGGCGCCAGTGATCGGACCGACCTTTGGCGCCAGTGCCAGAGTCACCAACCCTGTACCGCATCCAAAATCCAGCACTTCAAGATCCCGCGAAAGAGCCACCCGTTCTGAAATGGCATCCGCCACGGCATGGGCGAGCTGGACCCGTCGGTCGGTGAGATCCCAGGTCGCTGCAGCCAGGTCGAATCGATCAGAGCCGGTCATGAGCCCTCCTCTTTCTTTGGTACCGCAGATTCAATGCGTACGGAGCTCACCGGGAGTCCAAGCTTCGGGCCAGGCGAACCTGCAGACGTTCGAACACCGTCTGAACCTGTCCTGGAAGGCTTGGTTCGCCTTGCCGCAAGGACTGGATCGCGATTGTAAAGGCGCTGCCAAACCGTTCGCAGACATCACAATCCTGGAGGTGGGCCGCAACCTGGGCCTGCCGCTCGGGGGACAGTTCCCCATCCAGGTAATCCGACAATTCCGTGAGGACCTCGCCGCAGCGCAATCCGGCGACCTCCCGTTCAATGGCCATGGCGTTCTCCTCGCAGGTGGGCGACGAAGCGCAACCGCGCGCGGTGCAGGCGACTCTTCAAAGCCGGCAGGCCCACTCCCAAGAGGCCGGCGCATTCCTCATTGCTGAGGCCCTCCACCTCTCGGAGCAGGAGCAGTTCCCGTTCCTCCAGAGACAGACGGGCCACGGCCCGTTCCACTTCATCCTTCACCACCAGGGCATCCAGGGGATCTGGATCGGCGCCCCAACCAGCAGCTTCCCCCAACTCCGCCAGGGATTCCAGTCGTTCAGGTTCCCCTGCCCTGCCTCGATGCTGCTGGTAGACAGCATGCCGAGCGATGGACAAGAGCCAGCCCAGGGCCGAACCTTCCCCGCGGAAGGAGGCCGCGTTCCGCCAGGCCAGGAGAAAGGTCTCCTGCAGGGCATCCTCCGCAGCAGCTTCATCCCGGGTCAGTGACCGGGCAAAGCGCCAGACAGTCTCACGGTGGCGCAGGACAAGCACTTCGAACGCGCCCGCGTCACCGCAGACCGTCTGGGACAGCAGTTCCAGATCTTCGATCAACGGGCTTTCACGGGACAGGTGCTCCAGCCGAACAGCGTGTACAGCGGGCAGGTACCTAGCAGACCAGTCGCCAGTAGCACGATGCCCAGGTAGCCCCAGGGAGTCTTGGGACCCACGAAAGCCAGGGCCAGTAATCCGAGGCCGAGAATCACGCGCAACACGCGCTCCACAGGATGTTCGTTGGTGGGCATCAGATTCGCCATGGGGGCTCCGGAATGGGGAGGCTCACAACTGCCTCATGGAGGAAGAGTCTGCGCATAGGGAAAAGGATTCAAAGTTTTTTATTCAGCTTCCCTGGCAAACACAGAGTGTGGAATCAATCACTTTACTGTCAACAGTCCCAGCTTCACCACCTCCAGCCCGATGGACCCCACCAGCAGCCATAGCCAGGAACCCACGATGAACCAGGGCTTCTTCACCGGCGACGCATTGGGGGGAAGCAGCTCGGCGACGGGCAGATAACGAGCAGCTGTAGCAGGCTTCGAGGGGCCCGTTTGAAGGCTCACAGGAATGGTGGCCATGGAATCAGGAACTGGCACTAAAGCTCTCCGGCATCTGGACGGCCCCCACCTCGCCGCGGGCAGTGACTTTGCCGTTCGCCGAAACGGTGGCCTCAATGATGACGCGTCGACCCTTGATTTCCTTCACCCGGCCCCGAACCTCTATCTCCGCGTCGATCGGAGTCGGGGCCAGGTAGTCCACGTGCAGGGTGGCGGTAACGAAGCGCCAGGCCGGCAAGCTATCCATGGGCCGCCCTTCCTGCCGGTACATGGCCGCCGCGGCCGTGCCGGTCCCATGGCAATCGATCAGGGAGGCGATCAGCCCGCCATAGACGAAGCCGGGAATGGCCGTGTGTTCAGCCCTAGGACGCATCCGGGTCACGGATTCCTCACCATCCCAATAAGTGCGGATCTTCAGTCCCCGGTCGTTCAGGCTGCCGCAGCCGTAGCAATGAGAGACATTCTCGGGATAGAAATCCTGAAATGCGGCCTCGGTCATGGAGCCTCCATAGCTTGCAGTGGGATGTGGCAGTCGTTGGTTACTGGCTGACCGTGCATGTTTCGAGTTCCGAATCTCCATCCTCGCTCTGCATGGGTGCCTCGCAGGCCAGGCAAACGGTATGGGTCCCCTTCCACATGGCATAGCGGCGGTACCCACCCGAGAGGTTGCGCGCCCGATAGCCATGCTGGGTCAGAAGCCGCGCGGCAATGTAGCCCCGGAGGCCGACTTGACAGAAGACCAGGAGTTCCTTGTCCTGCGGCAACTCGGCCAGCCGTGCCCGCAGGTCGTCCACGGGCAGGCAGGTGGCGTCGGGAATGGAACCCTGGGCAAACTCTTGCGGGTTACGCACATCCAGCAGCACCTGGTCGCCCGTGAGAGTGGCGAGTTCCTCGGGTTCCCAGAGCGCCACATCGCCTCGGACTACATTCGAGGCTACGAAGCCGGCCATGTTCACCGCATCCTTCGCGCTGCCGAAAGGTGGGGCATAGCACAACTCCAGGTCCTCCAGGTCGAAGACCGTCAGGCCGGCCCGCTGCGCCACGGCGAGGACATCGATGCGCTTGTCCACCCCGGTCACCCCGACGGCCTGGGCCCCCAGGATCCGCCCATCCTCTGGAGCAAAAAGCAGCTTCAGGGTGATGGCGTGGGCACCGGGGTAGTAGGTGGCATGATCAGCGGGAAACACATAGATGCGCCGGTAGGACAGTCCTTTTCGCTGCAGCATGGTTTCGGACAGGCCGGTCATGGCGAAGCTGAGGTCGAACACCTTGCAGATGGAGGTGCCTTGAGTGGCTTTGTAGTGGCTGTCGCGGCCCAGAATGACTTCGGCGGCAATGCGTCCCTGCCGGTTTGCAGGCCCTGCCAGGGGGATGAAGGCTGGGTCTCCGCTCACGAATTCGCGGACCTCCACGGCGTCACCCACGGCGTAGATGCCCGGGATGCTGGTGCGCATCTGATTGTCCACCAGGATGGCTCCAGTGGTACCGATGGCGAGGCCAGCTTCCAGAGCCAAGCGGGTTTCAGGTTTCACGCCCACGCTCATGACCACCAGGTCGCTGGGGATCCGGTCCCCGTTGTCCAGCACGGCGACCAGACCTTCTCCCATCTGCTCGAAGGCAGACACCGCACGGCCCAGGCGCAAGTCGACACCCTGCCGCTCCAGTTCCTCGTGCAGCGGGAAGGTCATTTCCGTGTCGGCCACCCCCAGGACATGGGGGAGACGCTCGACCAGAGCCACAGCGAGCCCCCGATGGCGCAACTGCTCGGCGATTTCCAGGCCGATGTAGCCACCACCCACCACGAGGGCCCTTCCCTTGTCATGCTTCGTCACCGCCGCCAGGATGGCATCCATATCTTCCATGTTCCGCAAGGTGAAGACTTTCTCGTGTTCCGCGCCTGGAACCGGGGGGCGAATGGGTCCCGCCCCAGGGCTCAGCACCAGGGCATCGTAGGGTTCCCGGACCTCTTCACCAGTCTTGAGGTTGCGGGCCAGCACCTGCCGTGCCTCGGTGTCGATGGCGATAACCTCCGTGTTGACCCGCACGTCGATTTGGAACCGTGCCTTCAGGCTCTCCGGCGTCTGTAGCAGCAGCTTGGAGCGATTGGTGATCACCCCGCCGATGTGGTAGGGCAATCCGCAATTGGCGAAGGAAACATAGGGGCCCCGCTCGAACACGACGATGCTGGCTTCTTCGGAGAGTCGCCTGGCCCGCGCAGCCGCACTGGCACCTCCGGCAACACCGCCGATGATCACGATTCGAAGTGCTTGGGACATGGCCTTCCTTTTCTGTGAGGCAGAGAGGCTGTTGAGCCTTACATGCAAGTATAACCACATGAGCAAAAAACACTATGCCTTGAGCTCGAAAACACCGCGATGGACTCCAGACTGATCTCGAACCCGAAGGAAGGATCCAAGTGAACTATTTTCCTGGAATCGCATAAAAGCATCTTGACAGATAAAATATTCAGATAATCATTTAGGCATGGAGTTCAAACCGTGACCCACCACCTCACTAATCCCATGATTGATGAAGTCAGCGGCCTGTTCATCGCCCTGGGGGATACTTCCAGGCTCAGGATTCTGCGCACCCTCCTTGCAGCCAAGGAACCGCTCAGCCAAGGGGCCGTGGCATTGGCCTCTGGACTCTCCCAGCCCAATGCGTCCAAACATTTGACCCGTCTTGCCAATGCGGGCCTGGTTCGCCGCGACACAGAAGGGAACGTCGTTTACTTTTCCGTGATGTTGCCGTTGGTATCAGAGATTTGTGACCTCGTGTGCGGCCACATCACTGAGCGCGCAAGAACGACCTACACATCCCTTCGCTGACTACCCGGTTTTTTTCGATGGAGTCTTCACTTTATGAGCAACCATAAAATTTCTCTCCTGGCCCCCCTGATCGTCCTTGGAGCTGGCCTTTCCGCCCAGGAGCCCTTCACCCTCTCCCTGGCCATCCGAAAGGCCTGGACGGATCAAGCCGGGCTCAGGGCTGGGCAGGCCATGGTGGAAAGCCGGCAGGCCGAGGCGGAAGGCTTCCGGGACCTCCGCCTGCCCACCCTCACCCTCAATGCTCAGGGCGTGCGTACCGACGAGCCTATGATGGCCTTCGGCATCAAACTGAACCAGGCTCGCATCGGAATGGCGGATTTCAATCCACAGATTCTGAACCGCCCAGATCCCATTGGTGCCTACGGAGGCTCTGCCGTGATCCAGCAGCCCCTCTACACGGGAGGCCGGATCACTGCGGCTCGCCGTGCCGGGGATTTCATGTTCCGGGCCGAGCAGGCCAGTCAGGAACGGAGGAAACAGGAGACAGCCCAGATGGTGGTACAGGCCTACTTCGGCACTCAAGTGGCCGAACAAGCCCTTAAGTGGGTGGATGACACCAGGTCCTGGATCCAGGGAATGGAGGATTTCGTGGGTGCCCGCGTCAAGCAGGGCCTCATGCTCGAATCCGAGATTCAGCGGCTCAAGGCCGCCCATGCCCAGGCCGATGCCCAGAAGGCCGAAGTGGTGAAGCAGGTTCGCTCCGCCCGCTCAGGCCTGGGACTGCTGACGGGAACTGGGCCTGTTGAAGGAGTTCTGGCAACACCACTCGAACCTGGGACTCCGCTGGAGGCATCGAAGGCGGCCTACCGAGGCGATCTGGTGGCTCTGGACCTCCAGGCCAAGGCCGCCAGCGAAGGGGCCAAGGCCGCTAAGGGAAACCTGTTTCCCGAAGTGGGACTGGAACTGGGTGCCGGTACTCTGCACCACTCCTGGTCTGAGAAGGGGAACTGGACTTGGGCGGCGGTAGGCATGAAGTGGAAGGTGTTCTCCGCACCTGATCAGTCCAAGGCCAAGGCAGCTCGGGCCCAGGAGAGGGCCGCTGCCGACATGCGGACCTTCAAGCAGCAACAGGCGGAGCATGAAGTCCGCGTGGCACGAGAGTCGGTCATCGCCGCCGAGGCCCGCTATGTCGCCGCCCGAGAGGCGCTCAACGCCGCCGAAGAATCCAAGCGGCTCCGCGAAGCCCGCCACCGGGAAGGGCTTGCGCCCCTTATCGAAGTGCTCGACGCCGATGCAGCCGTCCAGGGCGCCCACACCCTCATTCTCCAGAGTCTGTTCGAACTTCGTGTCAGCCGCGCCAGCCTCGATCTGGCCATCGGGAATCCCATTGAAGGAGTGAATCCATGAAGACTGCCCTTTACTCACTAACCTTGGCCGGCACGCTCCTGGGAACCTTGGCCTGCGGCCATAAGGATTCACGCCCCGAAGCGAAGGACCTGCCGAAGGTGGCCGTCTCCCTCGTGGCCCAGGGCACCCCCGAGGGTGGTGCCTGGGTGGCTGCCACGCTGCAGTCGACCCGTACGGCCATGCTGTCCACGCGCATGGCCGCGCAGGTTCGGCGGGTGCTGGCGCAGGAGGGACAGCGGGTGGCTGCTGGCACCCTGCTGATTTCCCTCGGTGACGAGGACCTCCAGGGCCAACTGAAGGCCGCAGAGACAGGGCTGGCCACCGTCGAGGCACATCATCGCCGCATCCAGGCCCTCCAGGCCCTGAAGGCCAGTACCATCGCCGAGTTGGAACAGGTGCAGGCCCAGGTGGCCCAGGCCCAGGCCGGTGTGGATTCGCTCAAGGCCAATATCGCCTATACCCAGATCCGCGCGCCCTTTTCCGGCGTGGTGCAGTCCCGCAAAGTGAATGAGGGCGATTTCGTGGGACCTGGCATGCCCCTGCTGGAACTGGTGGGTGACGGCGAGCAAGAACTGGTCGCCACCCTGTCGGAAGATGAGGCCAAGGGCCTGAAGGTCGGCACCAAGGTGAAGTTTGAGTCTGAAGGTGTCGAAGGCGAGGCCCAGATCACCGGCATGGCCCCTGGCGGGGATCCCTACAGCCACAAAGGCACGCTGCGTGCCAAGGTGCTCAAGCCCAAGGGGCT
This sequence comes from Holophagales bacterium, assembly GCA_038236735.1. GTDB lineage: Bacteria > Acidobacteriota > Holophagae > Holophagales > Holophagaceae > Geothrix. The sequence continues at coordinate 27,917 of JBBRZL010000004.1, forward strand.
GCGTCAGGGCTCCTTCGCGCGAATCCTGGCGTCTGGCCTCACGGCAGTCCAGGGAATCTCTGTGCCGCGCAGCGCCTTGGTGCTGCGTGGCGAACTCACCGGTGTATTCATTGCCAAGGAAGGTCATGCCGAACTGCGCTGGCTGTCCCTGGGCGAAGGTGCTGGGAGTTTTGTGCCCGTGCGTTCCGGCCTCAAACCAGGTGAACAGGTCATCGACAATCCCGGCGCGCTCCAGGATGGCCAACCCATTGAAGTCGGGGTGAATCATGCCAAGTAATTCTGGGGCAAGTGAGCATGAAGCAGGAGCGGAGGGCCACGGCATGGCCGGAGGCCATGGTCGCCCGAAGGGGCGTGCCCAGGATGGGCACGGTGAGCCCAAACTGGGCCTGGCCGGCAAGCTTGCCAAGGGCTTTCTCCGCAGCAAGCTGACCCCCCTCATCGTCCTCGCCTCGCTCATGCTGGGCGTTCTCGCGGTGGTGATCACCCCCCGCGAGGAGGAACCCCAGATCATCGTGCCGATGGTGGACCTCTACGTGCCCTTCCCGGGCGCAAGTCCCAAGGAAATCGAAAGCCAGGTCACCGCGCCCCTGGAACGTCGCCTCTGGGGCATTCCCGGCGTCGAGTACCTCTACAGCATGAGCCGGCCCGGCATGGCGCTTATCACCGTGCGCTTCAAGGTGAATGAACCCCAGGAGCCCAGCCTGGTGAAGATCTACCAGGAACTGGCGGCCAACCCCCAGATGCTTCCTCCCGGGGCCATGAAGCCGATCATCAAGCTCCAGACCATCGATGACGTGCCGTTCCTCGTACTGACCCTCCATGGTGAGGCGCAGACGCCCGGCCAACTCCGGACCATGGGCGAAGTCATGGCGAGGGAATTGTCTGACGTTCCCAGCACGGCTCAGGTGAAGGTCGCGGGCGGGGCCCGGCGCATGGTGCGCATCGAGCCTGATCCGGACCGGCTGCGCTCACTCAATGTCTCCCTTGCTGAACTCCAACCGGCTCTGCAAGCAGCCGAGGCCCAGCTTCCCGCCGGGGCCCTGATCGACCGCGGCAAACGGACGGAGCTTGAGGCCACCGGTTTCGTGCTTCAGGCCACAGAATTGAAGCGGCTCGTGGTGGGGGTGCGCAATCAAAAGCCCATCTACCTTGCGGATGTGGCCCGCGTGGTGGATGCTCCAGACTCCGAGCCTCCAATCGTCCTTTTCGCTGAATCTGGCCGGCCAGGCTTTGAGCCTGCGGTGAGCATCACCCTCTCCAAGCGCGCGGGCACCAACGCCACCGCCCTGGCCGAGCAGGTGCTCGCCAAGGTGGAAGCCCTCCGCGGCAACCTCATCCCCCGCGATCTCAAGGTCACAGTCACGCGTAACTACGGCGAGACCGCTGGTGACAAATCCAACGAATTGATCGAGCATCTGCTCATCGCGACCCTCAGCGTGATCGCCCTCATCTTCCTCGCCATGGGGTGGCGCAGTGCCGTGGTCGTCGGTGTGGCCGTGCCAGTCACCCTGGCACTCACCCTGCTCATCACCTATCTGTTCGGCTACACGCTGAACCGGGTCACATTGTTCGCGCTGATCTTCTCCATCGGCATCCTGGTGGATGACGCCATCGTGGTGGTGGAGAACATCCACCGGCACATGCATCTCCCCGGGCATCGGAAGAGCTTCGCCACGGTAGTCATAGAAGCGGTGGATGAGGTGGGCAATCCCACCATTCTGGCCACCATGGCGGTGATCGCCGCCATCCTCCCCATGGCTTTCGTGCGTGGACTCATGGGCCCCTACATGCGGCCCATCCCAGTGGGCGCCAGCGTGGCCATGATCTTCAGCCTGATTATCGCTTTTGTCATCAGTCCCTGGGCGAGTCTCATCCTGTTCACGAAGGAGGCCCATCTGCCAGAGACGGATGAATCGGGACTCCATCCCGCGACCCCCGAAACGGCAGCCCCCGAACCCGTCCACGATTGGCAGGACAAGAATCCTGAGGTGGCCCCGGATTCGAAGATCTCCGCACTCTACCGCAAGGTCATCCGGGCGCTGTTATTCAAGCCTGTGGTCCGATGGAGCTTTTTCGGCGGCGTGGTGGTGCTGCTCATCGGCGCCATGTCACTGGTGGGCTTTGGCGTGGTGAAGGTCAAGATGCTCCCCTTCGACAACAAGTCGGAGTTCATGGTCCAGTTGGATCTTCCGGCTGGCACGCCCAAGGAGGACGCGGTCGCCGTGGGCCAGGACATCGCCCGTCGCTTATTGAAGGAACCCACCGTCAAGGATGTGCAGGTCTACGCTGGCGAAGCTGCGCCCTTCACCTTCGTGGGCATGGTCCGCCACAGCTTCCTGCGCCAGGAGGCGGAGATGGTGGACATCCAGGTAAACCTGGTGCCCAAGGGCGAACGGAAGGAGCAAAGCCACGCCATCGTGGTGCGCCTGCGTCCCGAGCTGGAAAAAATCTCGAATCCCGCGGGGGCCCGAATGAAACTCGTTGAGATTCCACCCGGCCCCCCCGTCATGGACACCATCGTGGCGGAAGTCTACGGCCCCTCTGAAGCCGAGCGAACGCGCCTCGCGGGCGAGGTCCTCACGGCCTTCAAGAGCGTGAATGGCATCGTGGATGTGGATTCCACTCTCAATCCCACCAGCCCCAAGATCAGTCTGGTGTTGGACCGGGAGAAGGCGGCGCTGCATGGCGTGGCCCCCACCCACGTGATCCAGACTCTTTACATGGCCGGCTATGGCCACACGGCAGGGAGCTTCCACGTGCTTCGCGGCTCCAGCCAGGTGCCGGTCGTGGTCCAACTCGCGGCAGAAAAACGCCAGCACCTGGACCAGATCCTCCAACTGACGGTGCCTGGCGCCCGGGGCATGGTTTCGGTCAGCCAACTGGTCACCGTAAAGGAAGGCCATGAGGAAGCGACGATCTACCACAAGAACCTGATGCCCGTGACCTATGTCTTCTCTGACCTGGCCGGGGCCATCGAGAGCCCGGTCTACGCCCTGGCAGCCCTCAACAAGAAGATTGACGCCATGAAGGGTACTGGGGGCGCCGAAGTGGTCCGCTTGGGCCTCGCCCATCCCGAAAACACCGAGAATCTGGTGATGAAATGGGACGGGGAGTGGCACATCACGCTTGAAGTGTTCCGTGATCTCGGAATTGCCTTCGCAGCCGTGCTGGTGCTGATCTTCGTGCTGGTGGTGGGGTGGTTCGAAAGCTTCGAGATCCCCTGGGTAATCCTGGTGCCAATTCCGCTCTCCCTCATTGGCATCATCCCGGCCCATGGCTTGCTGGGCGCCTTCTTCACCGCGACCAGCATGATCGGCTTCATTGCAGGGGCGGGCATCATTGTCCGCAACAGCATCATCCTGGTGGATTTCATCGAACTGAAACTGCGCGAGGGCATGCCTCTGGCCCTGGCTGTGGAAGAAGCGGGTGTGGTGCGGTTCCGGCCCATTCTCCTCACCGCCGCAGCCGTGATCGTGGGCTCGCTGGTGATGCTGGCTGATCCCATTTTCCAGGGGCTCGCCATCAGCCTCATGGCCGGATCCGTTGCAGCCACCCTGCTGTCGGTGCCATCCATTCCTGTGCTGTACTACCTTGTCGCTCGTCGGGGCCGTGCCGCGGACCTGCAGCGCCAAGCCTCCCTCGACAACCCTGAAGCCTAGGAGTCTCCAATGAATATCGACCGAATCGTCCACCTTGTCGCAGGAAGCTTCATCCTGCTGAGCCTGGCGCTGGCCCGTTTCCACAACCCGAACTGGATCTGGTTCACGGTCTTCGTCGGGGCGAACCTGCTTCAGAGCGGCCTTACCAACTGGTGCCTGATGTCGTCCATTCTCCGCAAGCTGGGCGTCCCTGACGGTTCCGCCGTCGGGTGTTCCCGGTGAAGGCCACAGCAATCCGGCTGGCCCTCGGTCTCGTGGTGGGTGGTGCCCTCGGTTACGGATGGCATCGCCTGGTAGGTTGCAGTACGGGCACCTGTCCACTCACAGCCACACCGATCCGGGGCATCGGTTACGGCGCCTTCATGGGTCTCCTCTGGGCTCTGATGAAATAGGAGGTGTAGTTGTTCTTGTCCAATCACGAGGCCAGGCAAATGCTCGATGGCGGCGCCTTGGTCGTGGATGTGCGCTCCCTCGAGGAGTTCGAATCTGGGCATGCTCCCGGCAGCCTCCATCTCCCCCTGCACCTCTTACCCCTCTTGGCCAGGGAACGCCTTCCCATGAATCACCCCCTCCTGGTGTGCTGCGCCAGCGGAGCGCGCAGCCACATGGCCGTCCAGCATTTGCAGAACCTGGGATACCAGGCCAAGAATCTCGGCCCCTGGACCTCCCACCCTGACCTGATCTGAATAGGGAGCCTGCATGTCCCAAGTCATCCAACTTACGACTGCCTCCTTTGAAAAAGCAGCCAGCAAGGGAACTCTCCTGCTCGCCTATGTTCTGGTTCCGGACTGCAGCCCCTGCCACCTTCAGGGCTACATCCTAAAAGAAGTGGCCGAGACTGTTGGGGCTATGGCGGTTGTGGGCAGCGTCGGCGTAGAAGACGTACCCGGCCTCGCGGAGAAGTTCGACGTCCAGGGCGCCCCGATGCTGGTGTTGCTGAAGGGCCGCCAGGTCCTTAAGCGTATGGTCGGCCTTCAGACAGCCCAGACGCTAGTCGAGGCCCTTCATCAGGCTGGCAGTTGATGGCTCCGCATCGAATCAGCCAGCTTCCCGTGGCGGTGACCGGCTGCTTTCCCTGAGCGCCGGGATCCACAGACGGTACCTCTCCCGGAAAGAATTGGGCACGAGGTTGTAACCCTCGCTCCCTGGTACATCAACCTTGATAAGAAGCAGGAGTCACCCATGTCCCAAGTGATCCATCTCACAACCGGCGCCTTCGACAAGGTCGCCAGCCAGCCTACCCCGGTGCTGATGGACTTTTGGGCCCCCTGGTGCGGCCCCTGCCGGCTGCAGGGGCCTGTCCTGGAAGAGGTCGTCAAGGCTGTGGGCTCGACAGCCATCGTGGCCAAGGTCAATGTGGATGAGGAACCCAGTCTGGCCGCCCAGTTCGGAGTGCAGAGCATCCCGACCCTGGTGGTGCTGAAGAGCGGGCAGATCCAGAAACGCATGGTCGGCCTCCAGACGGCGCAGACGCTGGTCGAGGCCCTCCGCCAGGCGGGTGCCTGATGGCCGAGCACTGGATCTATCTGATTCCCATAGCGGTACTCGGCTACATCCTCTGGAGCCGCCGATCCGCTTCCACCTCGGACGTGAAGGCCATGCTGGGGCGCGGGGCCCAGGTGGTGGACGTGCGCACCAAGTCCGAGTTCCGGTCCGCCTCCCATCCAAAATCCATCAACATGCCCTTGGACGAACTGGAGCGGAGGGCCAAGGAACTGGATCCGTCCAAGCCCGTCCTCGTCTGCTGCGCGTCCGGGATGCGGAGCGGAGTCGGGGTATCACTTCTGAAGAAGCAAGGCTTCAAGGAGGTCCACAACCTCGGTTCCTGGAGCCGGATCAAGGCCCTACTGGCCTAGATCCCGCCTTGCCTCGTTGATGAGTCCAGAAGAGTAGCTGGGAATCGGACTGGCCGCCCTGCCCTCCATTTCCACTGCGCTTCAGTTATAGGCCGTCTTGATCTCTGGAGCTTCATCCACCAGCGACCGGGCGAGTTCAAAAATCTGATCATCCTGCCAGAAGGGCAAGTCCGCGTGACGATCCATGTACTTCTGCGGGATCGGGTGGGTGCCGATCACCACCGGCAGGCCGTAGGCCGATTCAATGAAGGCCTTGAACTGCCGGATGTTCGGGCATGGCGGATAGCCCACCACCAGACCAGTGGCCAAGTGGACAACCTCAGCACCATTCTTTTTCATCTCCTCCGGAACGTATTCCACATTGCCTCCCGGACAGCCACCACAAGTCGAGAACCCCACAATTTCTAAGGGCTCTTCGGGGGGATAGATGGCAAACGCGCCGCGCCGCTCCCGCATGGCACGGAAGCATTTCCCGCCCCCACAGCTTTGATAGCGTCCACAGGTGATGATGCCAATTCGGGTCATGGTTCTCCTCCTGCCTGTCTCTTCAGCTTACGCCCCTTGCTGGATGGATATGGCCGTGTAATCAGGAACGAGGTTCTGCTTGGAGCTGAACCCAAGGGTGTCTCCAACTCGCAATTGGCTCCCGTGGCCTGGCTCGAGGGAATCATCTTGGGGGGTTGCGCCTATTCAATCTTTTCCGCGCCAGAAAAACAGGCTTCCACGCGCAGGAGCACGGCAGCAATTCTTGATAAACGATTGGGAGTCTGCGCCAGCATGGCCAGGAAAGCTTCCCCTTCCAGGTGGTATTCCAAGCGTCCCTTGACTTGGTAGGCCCTTTTGTCCTCGCAAATGAAGAGCAGGGCGCCCCTTGGGTTGCCCATCAGGATGTTGTGGCGAGTCTTGTCGAACTTATTATCGGCAATGAGGAATGCGTCCTCCCCATGCAGGTAGACGGAATTGACATAGACAACATTGGGTTCGCCCTGTTGGTTCGAGGTTGCAAAGACCATCGGGCCAATATGTTCCTTCCACGCTTGGCGAATGCGTTCTGGAATGTGTGGCATGGCATCAACCTCCTTGTTGCTGTGAGTGGATCATCCCTGCCAGGACAGCAGGCCCATCGGCGCGGACCAGCTTGGTGTTGAAGCATTTGGATCGAGTGTCCATGGAGATTCCTTGCTCAAACGAGACGCTCGCGGGCCTGGTTCGGAAGTGGGCGTAAACCAGCACCCCCAGGCATGGGTTGTCTGGGCTGGTTTGGTTTGCCTTCCAAGAATTTGGCGCGCGCAACGGCACGGACTATTCCGCTTTGTTCGAGGCTGGCATGAAGCAGATGGAGGGGGCCTGCTGCTCTCACCCATACTCCCCGAATATTGGAAGGAACTCCTGTTTCGACGGCGGCACGGTAGCGTACCCGGAGATCTACAGTGTAGGCCTCCAGTCCCTTGGCGAGAATGCAGCTCGCCATGGCGCCTTCGAGCAGACTGGAGACGATGCCACCATGGAGCACATTCTCGTAGCCTTCGTAGAACTTGCCGCAGTCGAAGGTGCCCTCCACTGCGTGTTCCCCGGCTACTCGAAAGTCCACCTTCAGGCCAAAGGGATGCCGTTCCCAGCAAACGATGCAGTGCGGATGGCGATTAAGCCGAGCGGCATCAAGGCGGCATTGAGCCGCTTCGAGGACCGGATCCAACCCTCCCACAGCACGAAGCTTTTCCAACAGTGGCTCCACGTCACAAGAGGAAGGCTGGATGGGTAGGGCACAAAGGATCCCCATGCCTTCAGTTACCTCATGGAAGGCCACCGGATCGAGATCTGTGACGACCGCAGTGTTGAGGCTGGCATCGACTTCTAACAGTTGTTCCAGAAAGGGCAGGTGAAGCCCATCCAATACCACCAGGTTCCATGATTTTGGTTGAACCGTTTGGAGGAAGCTCCAACTATCGCCAAAGCCCTCAACTCGGAATCCCCGGCATTCCAGTTCGGTCCGAAAGCTCTTCAAGTGCCGCTCCCTGGCCGAAATCATCGCAATACGCATGGCACTCTCCAGCTATTCAGACCGTTTGAGACCCCGTAGGTTCAGTGCTGCTGGCCCCCGCCACAGGTGAACTCACGGGTGAAGCGCTGCAACTCGTCACGGATTAGTGCTTGGACTGCCGCGTCCACACTGGGAGCCTCTGCGCCAAGGAACACCTCGATACCGGCCTGATTGAAGCCCATCAGGGGGCGAAGGCCCATGCCTCCGGAGATGAGAACCGTCACACCGTGGTTAGCCAGATGGTTCACTGGCGCGAGGCACCCACCCTGCTGGTGAGGCACATTGGGAAGGGTGCTCACCTCGCTGATCTGGCCATCCTTCACGTCCACAATGGTGTAGATATCGCAATGGCCGAAGTGGGCCCCGATAGCGGTTTGAAGACCTCCAGGGTTCTCGGAGGGAATGGCGATGCGTGCCTGGATCATGAGCGTGTCTCCTTAGACTTTGGTGTTGAAGGAATTTCGAGAAGGGGCTGCAAGTCCGCCCAGATCTGACGGACCTGGGCCCCGAAGGAGCTGGCCTTGCCTTCGGTGACGGCTTGGCCTCGAACCATGGCCTCGGTAACTTCCGGATCATGGGGAAGGTGCCCCACCACGGGGATCCCCCGCCCTAGGCAGAAGGCGTGGATCTGGGCCTGGTAATCCAGGCTCAGGTCGGCCTTGTTAATGAGAACGGCCGAGCGAAGGCGAAAGTTGCTGCAGAGGCTCACCACGCGTTCCAGATCATGGAGGCCGGAAGGGGTGGGCTCCGTCACCAACAGCACAAGGCTGGCCTGGGAGAGCGAGCTGATCACGGGGCACCCGAGCCCCGGTGCGCCATCGCTCAGGATCAGATCCAGGCCCAACTGGGTGGCCCGGTCCCGCGCCTTGGCCTTCAGGAGGGTCACGAGCTTGCCCGAGTTCTCCTGCCCAGGATCAAGCTGAGCGTGGATCATGGGGCCAAAGCGGGTCTTGCTTTCGTACCAGGTGCCACAGAGACGGTCCGGGAATTCGATGGCCTGCTCCGGACAGAACGCCACACAGACCTTGCAGCCTTCGCAGTGGGAAGGGTCCACCACGAAATGGCCATCATGACTATGGATGGCCTCATAGGCGCACACAGCTTCGCAGGTTCCGCATCCCGAACAATGGGCGGGATCGATCTCCGCCACATGGCCCGACAGGAAGGGGCCACTGCGCTGAATGGTGGGCTCTGCGATCAAGTGCAGATCCGGTGCGTCCACATCGAGGTCGCACAGAACCATGCGTTCGGCCAGGTGGGCGAAGGCAGCCGTCAGCGAGGTTTTGCCCGTACCGCCCTTGCCGCTGATGACGACCATCTCACGCATGGGGTACTTCCCCCTGAGCCATGCGTTCCAGGGATTCCGCCAGTTCCTCGAAAGAGGCCTTCAATCCGGCATCGAGGAGGGTCAGCACGCCCCCGCAGGCATAGTGCTGGGCGATGTCGCGTCGAAAGGGGATTTCAGTGAGCACCGGCAGGCCGTTTTCGCGGCAAAAGGTCTGAACCCGATCATCTCCCAATCCCGCCCGATTGATGACAACACCCATCGGTTTCCCTAGCGGTTGGAAGGCTCTGATGGCCAGTCGAAAATCATGCAGCCCGAATGGTGTGGGCTCCGTCACCAGCAGGATCACATCGGCATCCTGCACAGCGGTCATGGCCGGACAGCTCACACCGGGTGGTGCATCGATGAGGATATCGAGTTCCTCCTGCTGCGCCTTGGTGCGCATGCGCTGGCGGACCTGATTCATGAGCGGTGGACTCATGGCCTCGCCAATCCGCAGGCGGCCCGTCAAACAGGGGATGCGGCCCTGGCTCAGCCCCGACTCCACCGCACCCAGTTCGCGTTGCCCCTTCTGGATGGCACCGTTCGGGCATATTCGCATGCACCCACCGCAGCCATGGCACATCTCTGGAAAGGTGAGCAGGGTCGTGCCGAGCAGGCTGATGGCCTTGAATTGGCAGAGTTCCGCGCAGGCGCCGCAGCGCTGGCAGAGGGTCTTGTCCACGACAGGGATTTCCAGGTAGACCGGCTCGGTGTTCACCGATTCTGGCCTCAGGAAGAGGTGCAGATTCGGTTCTTCCACATCCAGATCCACAGCCAGAACGGGGCGCTTCCACACCGAGGCCAAGGCGGCCGTAACGGTCGTTTTACCCGTCCCTCCCTTCCCACTGGCGACCGCGATGATCATGGTAGGTCTCTAGTGGCTGGGAGCATCGGAGAAGGCGAATTGCCCCGCCTTGAATTTCGCGACGGCCTCCCCGACGGTCATGCTCTCGACGCCTTGCACCACTTTCACGCCGACGGCCTCAAGTGCTGCCCATGCTTTGGGTCCGACATGCCCCGTGAGCAGGGCCTGGGCTCCTGCCTTGACGAGATTTTCGGCGGCTTGGATACCGGCCCCCTGGGCCAGGACCTGGGATGACCCGTTGTCCACATAGGTTGTTGCCATCGATTGCAGATCCACGACGACGAAACCGCCTGCGCGTCCGAAGCGAGGATCGACTGGGTCAGATAAGGTGGGACCTTCACTCGTGACAGCGATTCTTGTGAGAGATGCAATGACCATGGGCTACCCCTAGCCCAATATTGAGCATATGCTCAATATTGTCAACTTGATCTCGGTCACACTTCCTTCTCGAGAAACCCTTTGGCTCGCCTCCAGTCGTTGTTGAAGTGCGTGCTGAGATCTTGCCGATGACATCCAGGATGTCCTGCCCGGTTCTTAGCCTGTCCAGTGGATGCTGAGATTCTGAGAATCATCCCGGACAAGCTGCACCGCACGGAATCAGTGCGGTGAAACCCTGACCGGGCATTCCTCGCAGGGGGGTGACTGGTCCTCAGCCACGGCTGCTTTGGCCAGACAGCGCTCGCACCGCTCTGGCCCGATCATGCAGAAGGAGCCCCCTTCAATCCGGAGGGCGCATCCATCCACCAAGGCCTCCGTTACCTTACGATGAGCCGCATTCAGCACACGACCAAAGGTCGCACGGGAAACCCCCATGCGTTCTGCCGCTTCCTGCTGGTAGAGCCCTGCTTTGTGGGCGAGGCGGAGCGCCTCCAACTCCTCGACAGAAAGGAGGACTTCTTCCAGCGCAGAGAGAGGCACTGCCCGAGGCTTGAAATAGCTCACCCCCGGCATTTCCTCGACTCGCTTGCAACAGGGACGACGGGCCAATGCATCCTCCAGGCTTAGTCTCTAGGATAGGCCTTCCCGCAGCAAGTTATCTGGACAGCCCAAGGGACTTCACCGGTCATTGCTGGCACTCAGGCGATGTCCAGCCGGATCATCTTCCGACGCAGGGTGTTCTTGTCGATGCCCAGGGCTCTCGCCGCAGCGACCCTCCTGCCCCCATGACGCCGGAGCATCTGGAGAATGGCGGATCGCTCGATCTCTTTGAGGGTGCCGCCCCCGGTCAGGTTCAGGGCGGCAGGGCCCGGAGCCAGGCTGGACGGCAGGTGCTCGATCAGGATGAGATCCGACCGGCACAGGATGAACGCGTGCTCGATGGCATTCTCCAACTCCCGGACATTGCCCGGCCAATCGTGCGCCATGAGTGCCGAAAGGGCGTCCGGCGCAAAGCCTCTGATCGCGCGCTTCCTCCGCAGATTGAATCGCCTCACGAAGAAATCCGCCAGCAGGGGGATGTCCTCCTTCCGCTCGGTGAGGGTGGGCAATTTGATGCTGAAGATATTGATGCGGTAATAGAGATCCTCCCGGAACCGCTCCTCCCTGACCATCTGTTCCAAATTGCGATGGGAGGCCAGGATTACCCGAGCATTGGTGGCGAGGGGCCGGTTGGAGCCGAGGGGTTCGTAGACCCGCTCCTGCAGCACGCGCAGCAGGCGGATCTGAACGGCGGGTGAAATGTCGCCAATCTCGTCCAGAAAGATCGTCCCGTTCTGGGCTAGGGCGAAGCGGCCGGGTTTGTCGTGCCTGGCATCCGTGAAAGCTCCGGCCTTGTACCCGAACAGTTCCGATTCGACCAGGGCGTCCGGGAGGGCCCCACAGTTGATGGCCACGAAGGGCCCCTTGGCGTGGGCGCTGTGGTGGTGAATGGCCCTCGCAACCAGTTCCTTGCCGGTGCCGCTGGCACCCTGGATCAGGATGGTGCTTTGGCTTTCGGCCACTTGGGGCAGGATCGAGAAGATGCCCAGCATCTTCGGATCCTTGCTGACGATATCGTCGAAGGAGTGGGTCTGGCCCAGGGCCCTCTGAAGGTCCTCCAGGGCGGACATGTCCTGGAAGGTCTCCACGCCGCCGATGACGCGGCCCTCCTCGTCTTTCAGCAGCATGGTGCTCACGTTGATGGGGAGCCGCCGCTTGTCCGCGCGGTACACATGGACGGGCACATTGGAAAGGGCCTGCCGGGTCTCGATGGTCCGCCGCAGGACGCATCCGGTCTCACACACGTCCGCACGGAAGACCTCGAAGCAGTGATGGCCAATGGCCTCCGCCCGGGGAATGCCCGTAATGCGCTCCGCTGCCTGGTTGAAGGAAGTGACCCGCCAGTCCAGATCAACCGTGAACACCCCTTCCGACAGGGCATCCAGGATGTGTTCGTGGTGGATGAGCAGGCGGGTTTCCATGGGCATTGCCCGACGACAATTACTCCTGTGCATCGGCGACAACTACACCAGGGCGTCTGGGGTAGCGCCGAACCGGTAAGACCCTGGGGCCGCTGGGCCTGCATCCTAATGGATGTAGGAAGGCGGTGGCATGGCTCGGGTCACAGATCAGCAGGTGAGGAAATTGCGCGAGGAAATGACAAAGCACGCTCGTGCGGGACTGGCGTCGATGCGTTCGGGGATGCATCGAAACACGGGCCGCAAGTATCTCCATACAATTCGGTTACCGTCTGAGCTGAAACAGCCCCGGGATTGGCGGACTCGTCTAGATCCGTTCGAGGCTGACTGGCCTGACATCGCCTATCGCTTGGTGGACGCGCCCGAGTTGGAGGGACGAATCCTGTTCGAGGACTTGATGAGGCGTCGACCTGGGATCTACCAGGAGGGCCAACTGAGGACCTTCCAGCGACGGGTGAAGGTCTGGCGGGCTCACCATGGCCCGGACAAGGAAGTGTTCTTTCCGCAGGATCACCGCCCCGGTGAGGCTCTCCAGACGGATTTCACCTGGGCCACGGAACTGGGGGTGACCATCCAAGGCGAGGCGTTCCCGCACCTGCTGTGCCATGTGGTGCTGCCCTACTCCAACTGGGGCTGGATCACGGTCTGCCAGTCCGAGTCGATGCTGGCCCTGCGCCGGGGCGTCCCGGCGGCCCTGCTCCAGTTGGGCCGGGTGCCCCAGTTCCACCAGACCGATAATTCCACGGCGGCCACCCACGAGATCGCCGCCGGGCGCGAGGGCGAGGTCGCACCCCAGGACCGTCGCAGGCGGGCCTTCAACGAGGAATACCTTGGCCTGATGCGCCACTACGACATGCAGCCCCGGACGATCGGGATCGGGAAGTCCGAACAGAACGGGGATGTGGAGTCCCTCAATGGAGTCCTGAAACGACGGCTGAACCAGCATCTGCTGCTGCGCGGAAGTCGGGAGTTCCCGACGGTGGAAGCGTGGGAAGCCTGGGCGCAGGACATCTACCGGACCACCAATGCCCGGCGTCCTCGACTCAGCGAGGAACTCGCGGCCATGCGGCCCCTGCGGGTGGAGGTGTTCCCTGAATTCGACGAGGTCCGCACCCGTGTGACCCACGAAAGCACCCTGGTGGTGAAACGGAACACCTATTCCGTCCCGCCCCGGCTCATCGGTGAGCAGGTCCGGGTGCGCCTTTACGAGATGCGGATGGAGGTCTGGCACAGCGGAAAGCGGGTTCTGGAGATGCCCCGGCTGCTGGGAAAGAGCAACCACCATATCGACTACCGGCACGTCATCGACTCCCTTCTGCGCAAGCCCGGCGCCTTCGCCCGCTTCCGTCACAAGGAGGACCTGTTCCTCAGTCCTGTGTGGCATCTGGCCTTTGACTCGTTGGAGAAAGCCTTGGGCGAACGGAAGGGGGAAGTGGCCTACCTGCGCCTCCTCCACCTCGCCTCAAAGACCATGGAGTGCGATGTGGAAGCGGCTCTGGGCCTGCTGCTGGAGGCGGGAGAAGTGCCGACACCGGAGCGGGTGAAGGAGTTGATGGGTGTAGAGAAACCCACCCAGGCGCCCGAGATTGCACCCCTGGTCGTGGACCTGACGGAATTCGATGTGCTCCTGGATGTTCTGATTGCGGAGGCTGTATGACCAAGGAAGCTCAACGAAAGCTGGATGAGATGCTTCGGGACCTGAAGCTGCCCGGTGTGGGGTCCTGCCACGCCGTGGCGGCAGCCCGGGCCGAGAAGGAGGGCTGGGCCTTCGAACGGTTCCTGCACCACGTTCTGGATGTGGAACTGGAGCAGCGCCGCCAGAAGCGCCTGGAGCGGGTGCTCAAGGCGGCCAAGCTGCCGACGGGAAAGACCCTGGCCACCCTGGACCAGGAACGCCTGCCGGTGAAGGTGCGCAGGCAACTGCCCGCCCTCATCGAAGGAGGCTTCGTGGATCGGGCCGAGAACCTGCTGGCCTTCGGCCTGCCGGGACGCGGAAAGACCCATCTGGTGTGCGCCCTCGGAGCGGAACTCATCCAGCACGGCTACACCGTCCACTTCACTCCCGCCTTTGCCCTGGTCCAGCGGCTGCTGCTGGCGCGGCAGACCTACGGGCTGGAGAAGGAACTGCGCCGCCTGGATGCCTTCGACGCCCTGATCATCGACGACATCGGCTACATCCAGCAGGACCGCGACGAGACCGAAGTCCTGTTCACCCTCCTGGCCGAACGCTACGAGCGGCGCACCGTGATCCTCACCTCGAACCTGGTGTTCTCCCAGTGGGACCGCATATTCAAAGACCCTATGACCACAGCGGCGGCCATCGATCGGATCATCCACCACTGCGTCATCCTCGAACTCAACGGGTCCAGTTTCCGGGCCGAGGCCGCCAAAGCCCGGATTCCCCAGTCCGCGGAATCCACAACGGCCTGACCCCCCCCGGACCCCCCCCGGCTCCGGCCCCTGCTCGGGCGCGGAATTCCCATGGGAAGCTGGGCTGCGCCCACCTTCCCACAGGAATCCCGCCTCCCTCGGCCTCCGGCTGGAAAACGCTACGCGTTTCCCACAGGGGCCGTAGCCAAGGGCTATCAGCAGCAGCATCTGATGAGGCAACAGGTCATCTCGGGTAACCACTTCAACGAGTCAATGCGGCACATTTGTAGTTGTCGTTGTAATTGTCGTCGTTCCAAATCGTCTGGAATCAACAAGAGCGTCGGCTTCGCCTCGCTCCTTCAAATGCACAAAGGTAGTTGTCGTCCGTGCACATTCCTAATTGACGTCGGCCAGGAAGGCGGAGACCCTGGCCCCGCTGCCGAATTTTGACATTTCAGGACAGGCCGAAGGCCGAGTTCCCGGGGGCTCTGGCGATGATGTCGGCGCTGATGTCGGTGTCAGGCAGCCTTCA
>JBBRZL010000005.1:0-42163 GCA_038236735.1 Holophagales bacterium
AGGAGGAAGCCGTTGCGCTCGTCACGCTTCGCGGTCTCGAAGACCTTGTCCGCCTCGGCCAGGAGCGGCGCGTAGACCTGGGGGGGGACGCCAGAGGCCTTCGCCTCGCTCTTGAAGCCGGCCGTCTCGCGCTCGATGCGGGACTTCCAGGTGGCGAGCTTGGTGCGGAGGAGGGTCTGGGTCGCCAGAGCGGGTTCCATCGCCGCTTCGGCGATGGGCTCGGTGCGCGGCAGCTTGTCCCTGGTGAGGAATTCGTAGGCCTCGTGAAGATCCCCGAGTTCCATGACCTCCAGGCCGAGTTTCTGGCCCACCAGTAGGAGGTCCACGTCCTGCCCGGTTTTCTGATCTTTCTGGTTGCGGGAGCCCAGGGGGAAGCCGAATCGCTTCAGGCCCGCCTGCTTGGCGCCCTCCATCTTCTGGACGATGCCAGCCACGGGTCCAGCGGTGCCATCCGGGTTGATGGTCCCGGTCATGGTGGTGTCCTGACGGATCTCCGTGCCCCGCAGCAGGGCCAGCATGGCCGCAGTGGTCAGCATGCCTGCGGAGGGGCCATCCGTGTGCCCGGACACATGGACATTGAACTCGCAGTCGGTGATGGAGGCCCCCATGGTCCGGGTCGCGTTGAAGGCGGCCAGCCAGACGGCCGTGCGCCACTGGTTGCCACCACCCCCGGCGTATTCCTCGGAAACGCCGACGGACACGGTGCCCGTCCGGTTGGGACTCAGGCGGATGCGAACGGGGGAAGTGCCTCCGGTGGCGCCGGCGCCCGCCTGCCCATTGAACCAGACGAACTGGACGGTGGCTTCCCGGGCTTCTGAGAGGAGCTGGTGGCTACCCGCGGAGAAGCCCGGGATGTTGACGTCGAGCAGCTTCAACACACCCAACCCGAGCAGGCAGGTCCCCAGAAGCACAGCGCCAGGGATGAGCCACCGGGGTGCTGACGGAGCTCTTTTCGGCGTGGACTCCAGGGGGGAGCCCGCGGCCTTCGGGGCGGGGGCCCCCAGGGGAGCAGCCTGGGTCCGTGTGCGGATTTCCCTCAGTTCGAGCTTGTGCGACCCGATCTCCAGAATCACCCCGGGTTGCCAGATCATGTCGGTGATGCGTTCCTGCCCCTGCCAGGTGCCATTGGAACTGCCCAGATCCCTGATCTTCACTTCGGCGCCATCGAAGAGGATCTCTGCATGCGTCGAGGAACACCGCATGTCGGCAAGGAGGATGTCGCCTTCGGTCCGGCCGATCACCGAGCGTGACCGGTAGATCTCCTCGGTCACCGGAGGCTGGCTGGGTGCCTGGATGACCAGGAAGTAGGAGGGATCCGGCGCGGTGGCCAGGGCCTCCTTGCCGATCAGCATGGTGCCCTTCGGCCCCAGGACTGGCGCGGCGGCGAGATCTTCGAGTTCCAGTTCATGGCCACCGATCTGGATCTTCGTCCCCGGCAGCCAGATCAGGTCGGTCACCGGCTTGCCATCCTGGCTGGTGCCGTTCGTGCTGCCCAGATCGCGGATACGCAGGGTCGCACCCTCCAGGAGGAGTTCGGCATGGGTGGTCGAACAGAGTGGATCCTGCAGCAGGATGTCCCCGTTCACCCGTCCAATGACCGTCCGCGGCTTGAGGATCGCTTCCGTTCTTGGCGGTACGCCACCAGGGCCATGGATGGTGATGACATAGGCCGCAGCAGTCATGCCTCTACCTCGGGGTTCCGGCTTGCGCCGCAGGGGTTCTGATGGTGCAAGGTTAACGCGGCAGGCCACCCCAGCGGGAGGGTCAGAGAAATTTCCGGAAGTGCCACCAGTCGATCCTGCGCGACTCTTCCAAGGCCCTTCTCAGGGCTTTTCCGCAACTCAGGCGATCGCGGTGGAATCCGGCAGGGCCTTCAGCTGTCCGAGAAAGCCAGCGGGAAATCCGAAACCTCGGTGCTCTTCTGGGAGGCTGGCGCCTGGGTTCCCTTGGTCAATTCCTTCACCCGCTGGGTGATGTAGGCGTCCAGTGCGGTAAAGGTGATCAAGCCCTGCCGATCCTTCTGAGCCTTGCCCTTCAGGCCTTCCACCAGGGCCTTGGTGAAGGCGCCGTTGTTCCAGGAAGGATGTTCCTGGGATTTCTGGCCAGGCCGGGAGGAGGTGATGACCACCAGCCCCTGGCCGCCATCCTTGAGATCCTGGAGGAACTGCCGCAGGTCCGGCACGCCGCGCGTGGCGGTACCGGTGACGTTCCCCGCATGGCAGGTATCCATGAAGAGCAGCCGGGTACCCGTGAGCCTCGCCAGCGTGGAGTGGATCTCCGAGCCGGGGATCATGGTGCGCTTGACCGCTTCGAGGTTGGCGTCATAGGGCAGGAAGTAGTAGTTCCCGGTCACCGTGTCGTTCATGCCGTGCCCGGCCATGAACACGATCACCATGTCCCGCTGGGTGGCCTGCCGCTGGATCCATTCCAGGTCATCCATGATGTTGTCGCGGGTCGCCTGGGCATCTGTGCGGACTCTTACGACCACGTCCTTGTACAGCTTCCCCTTCTGCAGGCTCATGACGTCCGCAAAATCCTTGGCGTCCTTCGAGGGATAGGTGAGGGTGATGTTCTTGTCCTTGTAGGTGCTCACGCCCACGGACAACAGGTAGAGGGTCGGCAGCCCCGTGGCGGCGGAGGCGGCCTTGGCGGGGGATTCCCAGCGCAACTTGATCAGGGAGGGATCGCTGGTGGCATAGGGCGTCTCAGCATAGGCCATGACCGTGCAGTCCTTGGAGGGCAGGGTCACGTTGTAGTACAGGACGTCCTCAGTGGCGCCGCGACTGGTGGGGGGAGACGGCGCACCCGGGGTTGCCTGCGCCCGCGTCACCTTCTCGGCTTTCACTTCCTGGGCGTCCACAAGGATGCGGATGGCCGGTGGCGGTTGCCTGGGATCCAGGCCCACCCGCACGCCGATCTGTACGACATTGCCGCGGACGAGGGAATTGTGCTGCGGCTCGATGATGGCAATCCTGGGTTTTGCCATGGAGATCACGGACCGGCCCGTGGCCGCGACTTCCCCTTCGAATTTGAGCCGCAGCACCGAAGGCTTGCCCTGGCCGTTGGCGTTCTCGGCGAGCACCGACACCTGGCAGTCCTGCGGTGGGACGGGCAGCTTGATCTTGAGTACTTGCCCGCCCGCGTACGGCGGGTTGAAGGGCGCGCCCGTCGGGGACTGTGGACTGGCGTCTGTCGGGGTTCCATCGACGAAGATCTGCAGTTTCGTAATGTCCTGCCCATGACCACTGCCAATCTTCACGGCGAGTTGGACTTCCCGGCTCTTGAACCGCGAGCCATCTGCGGGGGTGACGATCTGTGCGCTGGGCAGGTTGAGTTGCTTGACCTTGGTCGCCGGACTCGCCGGAGTACTGGCCGAGCCATGGGATGCAGCCTTCTTGGCAGGGCCAGCGGCCGGATCCCGCCACCGGAGATGCCCCTTGGTGTCCACTTCCATGGCCAGCGGCGTCCCCTGGGGGCCGCCGTCGAGAATCCTGCTCGTCTGGTCCGCAGTGGCCTTTACTCTCCCGGCATCGGTCCCCACCACGCCTTCGGAGACATTGGCATCCCCCGGGGAGCCTGAGCTGGCAGAGCTGGCAGCCTTGCCAGCGGTGGCGCGCGTCTTCCATTGGAGCTTGGACATGGCCGGAACACTGCTGGCAAAGGGGGAGTCGGCCACAAGCGTCAGGGTGCTGTCCCATTCCGGTACCTGGATGGGGCAGTGATAGGTCTCGCCGTTCACCCAGCCGATGGAGGAATCGAAAGGGTTGCCATCGGCGCGGGTCACGAGACCGAGGGGGATGGGTACGCCATCGAGCATGGCGCGGACCTGGGTAACGGGCTGGCCGGGGGCGCCGTTCACCCTGAAGGTCAACGGGACCGATGCGGATTGGAGAGGCGCTTTACCGGTGGGACTCAGCAGGGTGAGGCTGGGCGGGACCACCTTCTGCTCCCCCTTCAGCTGCGGTTCCGAGTCCCGGTGGAGCTTCAGGATGGCGGGCTCGCTGGAGCCCCGCGCACTGTCGGCCAGCAGCAGCAGGGTGGTGTCCTGATCCGGCAGTTGGATCTGACATGTCTGGCTGCGCCCACTCTGGAAAGTCCCGCCAAGGGACCCTTCTGAGGTCAAGGCTGGGCCGCCGGGGGCGGCCGTGAAGGCGATGCGGGCAGGCCGTCCACCGGCCAGGATCCGGATGCCGGTCACCGGATTCTCGGGCGGGAACACTACCTGGAAAGTCACCTCGACGGATTTGGTCGTGACCTTCGACCCCGTTTCCGGAGTCAGGATCCACAGGGAAGGCAGGTCACCGCGAGTCTTCGTCGAGACGCGCACCGAGGTGGCGATGGGCCAGCGGGCCAAGGCCTTACCACCTTCGGTGACGGCCAGGAGTGCGCTGGTCCCCTTCGAAAAGGCGATGGAGAGGATGGGCTCTTTCAGCGTGAGCACCCGCGACGAAGGCGCACCTTGATCGAGGCCGGAGAAGGCCTGAAGCTTGTGGCCCGAAGCGGCGAACAGCCCTGATGGATTGTTGGCGAAGGTGAGTTGGGTCACCTCCTTGCCCGAAAAATCGGCATCCAGCTGCTTGAGGGTGTGGCCATCGGAGAGGCGCTTGAGCAGGAGGCTACCATTGGCACCGCCCACCGCCAGGGACCGTGCATCCGGAGCATAGGCGAGCGAAGCCACCTGGAAATCCAGGGACCAGGTTTGGCGGAGGGTGAAGCCGGGAACGTCGCGGATCTCCACGGTCTTGCCGACAGCAATGGCCAGCGTGCTTCCAGCGGGTGCCAACCGGATGCTGGTGCAGGGCGACCCCGCGACGGACCAGACTGTCATTCCGGTATGGGGGTTCAGGATCTGGAAACCCTTGACGGTGGCCACGGCCAACAGATCAAGATCCGGCGATAGGCTCAAGTCCTGAATGCTGCCATCCGCCCACCAGAGTTTCTTCGGGGCCACGTCCTTGTCCACCGGCACGGTCCATACTTCCCGTTCGATGGCCACCAGGGCGGCTCCAGTCGTTCCTTCCAGAGCCAGGGCCGTGATCTTCCCGGGCAGGGGACCAAAACTTCGGAGGGTCTTGCCGGTGGCCGTGGCCACCACCCTGAGGGTGTTGCCTTGTTGCAGCAGCAGAGCCGCAGTGCCGTCCGGAGACAGGGCGATGCGCTGCAGGGCCTCGGGCCCTTCCATCAGCCGTTCTTGCTGGGTGGAAGTGAGCAGCTCCTGGCCGTGCATGGCGCCCGTGCAAGCGAGCAGCATGGCCATGACTGCGGACCGACCGCAGCGGCAACAGGGTCCCTGGCGTTCAGACAGATGCATCTTGGATCCAGCTGTGGGAAAGGATCAGAGCACCCCGGACGGGCTGGGAGGAGGAGGAGGCGGCGGCGGCTGGTCCGTAGGCTGCCCGGGGGCCGGCAGAGTTGTGGTGGGATCCGGAGGAGGCGGTGTCGGCTGAGCCTGGGGCATCGGTGCCTGGGGCGCCATGGCCCCGAATTCCTGGGGTGGGCGCCAACGCTGAGTGGTGAGCTCGGCTGCCCGCTGGTCCTTGATGCTCCGGTTGCCTGATAACCAGCCGTCCATCATGCTGCGGCTCTTGTCCAGCAGGGCGGCGGTGATGATGGGGATGAGCAGCGGAAGGAACCGGTTGCTTGCCCCCTCACAGGAAGTTCCCTGAAGGTACTTGTCGAGTTCCTGGGAGCTGGCATTGACGGCTTGCATCAATTGCTTGAACTTTTCTGGCGGTGTCTTGTCGTTGTATTTCAACTCGGCGATGACCATGTCGAGCAGCTGGTTGGCCTTGTTCTTCAGCGAGAGATAGCGGCTGTAGGTTCCGGAATATTTCACGGAATTGGCCTGGCACTCGTTCTGGACCTTGATGAGCTGGTCCTGCCAGTACTCCCGCTTCGCATTCAGGCAGACGAAAAACAGCATCTTGTTCTTCGCATTCGCGTTCTCGGAAAGACAGTCATTCTCTTCGGCGGCTGGCGCCGCCTGGGAAACCAAGGGCACGCCTGACATCAGGAAAAGCAGCGCTGTCGACATAGCCGAAACACCTGAGCGCATGTTCATGGGGCCTCCATTTCCAATGATGCTTGTTCGCTGGGCTGGGATCTTCCCACCATTATGGTCCCGCAGACCCCCTTGCAACGGTTTCCTTTCGGCTGCGGGGAAGGGGAAAAACCGGCTAAGGCAAGGTCCCTTCAGAACCGTGGACGAGCGACCTCCGGTTTGTAAGTGACAAGGTCGGCCTGCCTTCGTGAATGTGATGGTTAGGTCGTTTTCTCACAATAGTTCACCCCTCAAGGAGGGTGTCCCATTGCCGACTATTTTCTGCCTTGCCTTGTAAGGTGAGGCCAAGAAAGGCTATTGACACCGTGATGGATGAGGAAAAAATAGGCCTGACCCAATCCCTAGAAGTCCCTCAACAACCCAGTCTCTCGATGCTGCATGCAGGTATGGCGCTCGGAGACGCTCTTCCACACCCTTGGAGGTGGAGATGTACCGAACACGCCTTTCAACCCTGATCGTGGCGGCCGCCATTTTCGCCCCAATCACAGCGCTGGCCCAGGTCAAGCAGTTCCAGCCCGCGCTCAACGTCCAGACCAAATCGCGGGAGCTGAATGCGTCCGCCGCGATCAAGGGCCGTCTTCAGACGCTCCGCGCGGAAATCAAGTCCAACAGGTTCACTTTTGAAGTGGGCTATACCGAGGCGATGGATCGCTCCCTCGATCAGCTTTGCGGCCTGAAGGTACCGGCCGACGCGACCGCCCGGGAACAGGCCCACATGTCGGTCTCAGCCAAGATGTTGAGTGACGATGCCAGTGCCATCGCCACTCACGCGAAAATGACCCCCGGCTTCAGGGTGGGGATGGCCGCGAGTCTGGCCACCGGTGGGGTGGGCGCCTCTGCCTTCAACTGGGTCACCCAGGGCAAGGTGACGCCGATCAAGAACCAGGGCGGTTGCGGCAGTTGCTGGGTCTTCGGAACCATGGCGGCCTTCGAGTCCAGCTGGGCCATCCGCAACAACCAGATGATCGATACCTCGGAACAGGACGTCCTCAGCTGCAGCAGCACGCACCCGGCCGGCAATGGCAACGGCAGCTGCAACGGCGGATGGATGGAGTGGGTGGCCAAGACCCTGGCCTTCCAGGGGACCGGCACCGACGCGAGCAAACCCTATACCGGCTCGAACGGGACGTGCACTGCCATCGCGAGGCCCTACTTCGCGTCCTCCTGGGGCTTTGTGTCCGGTACCGGCCAGCCCACCGTGGCCCAGTTGAAGGCCGCCCTGGTCGCGCACGGCACCCTGTCCGTCGGCGTCATGGCCACCCCCGCTTTCCAGGCCTACCACAGCGGTGTGTTCAACCAGAACGTTGCGGGCCTCAACCACTGTGTCGCCATTGTCGGCTGGGACGACACCATGGGTGGGGGCTCCTGGCTGATCAAGAATTCCTGGGGCACCGGCTGGGGCCTCAGTGGCTACATGTGGATCAAGTACGGCGCCAACGGCATCGGCAGCCACGCCGTGTGGGTCGACGCCCGGGCCATCCCGCCGGCGCCTGTGGAGGACTGCCTCGCCTTCAACCCGACCAACCTGACGGTCAACCATTCAGGTGCCAATTTCACCGTGCAGGATGGCGGACACCAGATGATCAGCTTCGGCAGTCAGGCCGATGCGGACAAGGCCATCAGCACCATCAGGACCCACGGCTTCCATCGCATCTGCTTCGTGGGCCGGCCCTTCACGCCCGGCCATGGCATGACCTACTTCCTGCCATAGGCCGCACTTCCCTGCAGGGCGGTCTTCGCTCTGTTGTCCTTTCCGATCACCCCGGCCTCCTGCCGGGGTGATTTTCTGGCTGGTTCCCGCATCTGTTGGTGAACTGCCTTCGGAGGTCCCATGTGGCTGCGCGCTTCGATCCTCACGGCCCTCTTCATGGCCCAGCAGCCAGGTATTGCGCCCATCGAAGCCAAGGGGCTGCACATCCTTTGGGCGCCCAGCGCTATGGCGGGGTTGTCCAAGGAGGCTCCCGGCTTCAGAGTCGTCGACCCCCTCACCCAAGGCGAAAAGACCTTTGCCAAAGCCGAGGATTTGAAGCCGATTCTCGATACCCTGCCGCCGCTCATGCAGGAGAACGGCATCTGGATTTCCACCAGCAATTCCTTCCTGTATGTCGCCGAGGAGAAACGCCAGCTCAAGGCCCTGGTCGAGCTGGCAAGAACCAAGGGCATCCCCGTCTTTCTCTGCGAGTTGGCTGAACAGCCAGGAGGGTGGAAAAAATTAGGTGCACTTTAACTATGCTAAGGACTGATTCCCGCCGCCGAATTGAACCCAAGTGGTATTTCCCGGCATCCTATGAGCGGGCATCGACGGTTAATCGCCGCGGTTTGCCAAAAGCAAGGAGGGTGGAATGATGCAGAACCGAATGAAGGCAATCTGGATGCTGGCTCCCCTGCTGGCAGGCGGCCTTGCCCTGGCAGCAGGCGCCTGTAACCGTTCTTCCGTGGAGGCAAAGGTGGGATCGAAGGTCACGGTCACCAAGGCTGACAAGGACCAGACGGTAAAAGCCGCCACGGGGGGGTTGGTCATCGTGAGACTGGCCTGGAGCCCTGGGACCGGATACGACTGGATGCTCACCCGGAACGACCCTTCGGTCCTCCGGCAGGAAGGGGAAGCCAGTTCCGAACCCGCCAAGGAACCCATGCCAGGGGCTCCCGAGGTCCGGGTCTTCCACTTCAAAGCCCTGAAGGCGGGTTCCACCGCACTGGAATTCCAATCCCGCCGGTCCTTCGAGAAGGATGCTCCGCCCCTGGAATCGTTCAAGGTCCAGGTGGTGATCAGCGATTAGGGCCTGTTTTCAAAGTGGATGCGAGCCGCGGCTGGGCCCGTCCCAGAGGGCAAGGGGCAGCGCCCGGCGCGATACTGCGTGAAGCTCCTCGTCAATAGTACCGCTATTGCCATCGTCGCTTTCCTTCTCAGTATCGCCAATGGCGATACGCGAGACAAACTGATATCTGTCTCACTTGGGTGGTGCCCCTTGCGCGGCCACACCCCACTTTGAAAACAAGCAATAGGGCTTTCCTAAGGGCGCGGCCATTCATTCCTTCCATTGGATGGGCTACCTTGATCAGGTTGGTCGCGACTGCTTCCGGTCTCGGCTGGATCCGGTCAAGGGGATCTGCGCGATCCCTGGTACCGTGCTCGGATGGGAACCATGATCGACGAGCCACTAGCTGAATGGGCCATCGCCTACGTAAACCTGGTGCTGGCGGTGGGTCGGCACGATCCGGATTTCGTGGATGCCTATTACGGACCCCCGGGCTGGAAGGTGGCTGCCGAGACAGGTGTACCGCGCCCCCTTGCTGATTTGCAGGACGAGGCGCGACGAATCCTGGACGGCGTGACCGAGGTGAAGGCGTTGGGTGACGAGGTGATCCGGCGTGATTACCTGCTGGGCCAGGTTGCGGCCGTGGAAGCCCACCTCTTCCAGCTCGAGGGGCAGGTCTTCAGTTTCGACGACGAAGCCGAGGCCTTGTACCAGGTGAGGCCGCCCCGGGCTTCGGAAGCCACTTTTGCTGCCGCCCTGGCGCGGCTGGACCAGCTGCTAGAGGGGCCCGGGACTGTGCAGGACCGCTACCAGCGGGCGCGTGCCCAGGTGCTGGTGCCCACGGATCGCGTGGATGCGGTGTTCCAGGCGGCCATCGCGGAAGCCCGCGAACGCACGCGCCGGCACGCGGCCCTTCCGACCTCGGACCACTTCCGTGTGGAATATGTCACTGGCAAGCCCTGGTCCGCCTACAACTGGTACCAGGGCGGTGGCACCTCGGTGATCCAGGTGAACCTGGATCTGCCCATCTCCATCGATCGGGCCCTGGACCTGGCGGCCCACGAGGGCTATCCGGGACATCATGTCTACAACGCGCTGTTGGAGCAGCGGTTCGCACAGGCCCCACCCGAGGGCAAGGGCTGGGTGGAGTTCACGGTCTATCCCCTGTTCTCGCCCCAGTCCCTCATCGCCGAAGGCACCGCCAACTTTGGCATCGAGGTGGCCTTTCCTGGTGAGGAAAGACTGACCTTCGAACGGGAGGTGCTTTTTCCCCTGGCGGGTCTCGAATCAGCAGAGGCGGAACGCTGGGCGCGGGTGCAGGCTGAGCTGAAGGTACTGGCCTTTGCCGACAATGAGGCCGCTCGCGGCTACCTGGACGGCCACCTTGACCGCGCCGAGGCCGAGGCCTTCCTGGTCCACTACTCCTTGCGCACCGAGGCCCAGGCCAGCCAGCGCCTGCGTTTCATCGACAAATACCGCAGCTACGTCATCAACTACAACCTCGGCGAGCAACTCGTGCGGACCTGGATCGAGCAGCAGGGTGGCACCGTGATGGATCCCGCCCTGCGCTGGGCCATCTTCGTCGACCTCATCTCCAGTCCGCGACTGCCCAAGGCACTGGGCCTTTCCAGCCCCACCAGAAAGAAGGAATGACATGGCCAAGCACGGGATCCAGCCAAATTTCCTGTCACCGCTGCACTGGGCCGGGGCAAGGGTTGCCCTTGCCCTCCTGACCGCCAGCGGAATGGCCCTGGCGGCCCCGCAGGAACATGAAAGAGAGCGGCACAAAGAGAACAAGCAGGATGCCCCTCGCCCCGAGCCGAGACACGAGGCGAAACCCCAGGCAAGGCCTGAGTCGAGGCCTGAATCAAGGCGCGAGCCGAGAGCAGAGGCGAAGCCTGAGGTCAGACGGGAGTCCAAGCCTGAAGCGAGGCGTCAACCCAGGCCCGAGCCCCAGCGTGAGCCGAAGCTCGAGACCAGGCGTGAGCCGAAGCCCGAGACCAGGCGTGAACCCAGGCCGGAATTCGCCCCTTTGGCCCGCAGGCCGGTGCCGAGACCAGAGTCACGACCCGAAACCAGGCCCATGGCACCACCCGCTGCTGGTCGGCCAGAGGACCGACGTGGGCCCGAGCGCCAGGTGGTCAGAACCCGTGATGGAGGCGAGATCCATCGCACCCAGACTGGTGCGATCCGGGAAGTCCGCACGCCCGGTGGCGCCGTGATCCGGCATTCCCCGAGCGGGGTGAGGCAGGTCGAAATCGTCCGCCCCGGCGGACGCCTCATTGTCGCCAATGCCACGGGGCGCAGTGGGTACATTCAGCGACCCCTGGAATCCCATGGCCATGTCTACGTGCAGCGCACCTTCATTTTTAATGGGCGGCCCCAGGCGCGCATCTACCGCCCCTGGGCGCATGGGGGCCGTGAGTATCAGGTCTACTTGCCTCATCACTACTATCGCCCTGGGTTCTACGTCTGGGCCTACAACCCATGGCCGCGTCCCGTCTACTACTCCTGGGGCTGGCAGGCCCGCCCCTGGTACGGCTACTACGGGGGATACTTCACTCCCTACCCCAGATATGCGAGCCCCGCCTTCTGGCTCGCCGACTTCATGATTGCGGCCACGCTGGAATCGGCTTACCTCGCGCAGAACGCCTCCATGAATGCGGCTCCCATAACCTACACGGCCTCGAATGCCATGACGCCCGAGGTCAAGGAGGCCATCGCGGACGAGGTTCGGCGGCAGATGGATCAGGCCAAGGCGGACCAGGCCGCCACCCGGAATGGCGGTCAGGATTCGGCCCCGCCGCCCATCTTCTCCAGCAATGGTCCGAAAGTGTTCCTGGTCTCGAGCGGCCTGCTGGCCTATGCGGGGAACCGGGAGTGTCCCCTCGTGGAAGGTGACGTCTTGCAGCTGACCGAGACACCCGCCCTGGGTGCGGAGTGGGCCGAGGTGAAGGTCCTGGCCAGCCGCGGGTCAAGCTGCGCCAAAGGCAGTTTCATTTCCGTGAAGACCATGGACCTGCAGGAGATGCAAAACCACATGCAGGCTTCCGTGGATCGTGGGATGGCCAAGCTCCAGGCGGACCAAGGCAAGAACGGGATTCCCGCCCTGCCGGCCCAGGATATTGGCACAATCAAGGCGTCCTATACGGACGACATCCACCCCGATGCCAATGCCCAGAGTGAACTGACCCAGGCCGTCAAGGAAGCCAATGGCTCGGAACAGGACATCATCAACGAGGGTGGCAAAGGGCCGGCGGGAACCGGTGGCACCATCTCGCTGGGGATGACCTTCGCCGAGGTGGAAGGCGCCCTCGGCCAGCCCAGGAACACCGTGGACCTGGGCGCCAAGAAGATCTACGTCTACAAGGACCTCAAGGTCACCTTCCTCAAGGGCCGCGTCAGCGACGTGCAGTGACGATCGCAGCCAACTGGGGCCGGTGAGTTCGCCGGCCCCAGTTAGCTGTTTTGGGCCTCGCCCCGCCTGTGGTAGACGAGCAGGTGCACCAGGAACATCAGGATCAACACGCCGCCAAAGGTGCAGACGATGGTTGCGCCAGTGGGGGTGTCCAGCTTGACGGACAGGACCACCCCCAGGGCTGAGACCAGGGTGCCCATGGTCCAGCTGATGGCCAGGCGGGGCCCGATGCGCTCTGTGAACAGCATCGCGGCCACCGAAGGCACGATCAGGTAGCAGAAGACCAGCAACACGCCGGCGATGGCCACGCTGGAGGTGACCACGAGGCCGAAGGACGCATAGAAGAGGAAATCCCAGAAGCGGACCGAGATGCCCTGGGCCTCGGCCTCCTTTGGATTCATGGAGATCAACAGGAAGCGCTTCCGGAAGATGTAGTGGAACAGCCCGATGACGCCGTAGAGCGCGGCCGTGCGACCCACTTCCTGCCAGGACACCGCCAGAATGTTGCCCACCAGCATGTCCTTCAGGTGCTCGGTCTCGCCCGTGGCCTTGCTCATGGCCAGGATGGCAGCGGCGGAAGCCACGGCATAGGCGATGCCGATGAAGGCTTCCTGGGGGATGTGGGCCCGCTTGGATTTCGCCACCGAGAAGATGAAGGCGCCCAGGAAGGTGAACCCGAGGCTGATCCAGTAGGCGGAGGATCCGTGCGGATCCAAGCCGATAATGAGGGCCACAACGGCGCCCAGGGCGGCGATCTGGGCCAGGGCCAGGTCCACAAAGATCACGCCACGTTCCACCACGTGCACGCCCAGGTAGGCGTGGATACCCGTGAGGATCAGGCTCGCCGCCAGGGGCGCCAGCAGGAACATGAAAATGTCCATGGGACTTCCTTTCCTTGCATGATTGCAATCACCGGGTCTGCTGGAAGGCCTTCACGAGCTGGTTCACGTCGTACTCGAAAAGCTTGATGTAGTCGCCGGTGTGGCTGTCCCCGCCCACGGAGGGCATGAGTACCACCACCTGCCCGCCCGTCTCACGGGCTACACTCTGCGGGGTCTTGAGGTCGAAATAGGGCTCGACGAGGATGAGCTTCACGTTCTGACGTTTCATTAGTGAGATCAATTCCACCACGTGGGCCGGGCTGGGGGGGATGCCGGGCCGGGGTTCGACATAGTCCGCCACCACCAGACCGAAACGCTTCACGAAGTTGGGCCAGGACTGGTGGTAGGTGATCACCTTCCGGCCCCGGTACGGCTTCATCGCCTCATCCCAGTGCTGCTCCGCGGCCGTGAGGCGCTGGCGGAAATCCCCCAGTCGCTGCTGGAAGTAGGCGGCATCGCCAGGGCTCAGCTGACTGAATTTCTGGGCGAGGCCTCCAGCGACTCGCAGCCCGTTCTGGGGATCCAGCCAGTAGTGGGGATTCCCGAGGGGGTGGACATCGCCCATGGCACGGGATACCTGGGCCGTGGGGATCTCCAGGATCTCTGCGAACTGCGAGGCGTCGAAGTAGCCCGGGGCCGCCGGCTGGATTTTAGGATTGCCGCACTGGGTAACCAGCGGCGGCAGCCAGCCGATCTCCAGCTGCAGACCCACCGACACCAGGAGATCGGCCTTGCGGAGGTTGAGCAGGAAGCTGGGTTTGGCCTCCACGAAGTGGGGGTCTTGATAGCCGCGGGCGATGGAAATGACGCTCACGCGATCCCCACCCACTTCGGTGGCGAGCGCGGCGAGGTCCTGGGTCGAAGTGACGACGTTCAGCTTTCCCGCGGCTGCGGCGGGGCCGGCGCCAAAGAGCGCCAGCAGGAAGGCCAGGGTGAGGGAGAGCCACTTGGGGCCCAGGCGACGGTCACTTGGCAGCAGGTTCATGGGTTCCCCTTCGAAGCGGCTTGATTGAACAGGCGAGGATTCAGGGACAGCCCTGGTTTCAGAAGGGATGCGCACCATGGGCCCCCATCACGAAGATGAGCTGTAGGCGGACTTCGCTCGCATCCCGCTTGCCGTCATAGCGCGTGAACCGGTACTGGCCGCGCACCTGGCTGAATTCGCTCATCCAGTAGGTGAGCAGCGCCGACCCCCCGCGATCCAGCTGGTTCGCCAGGGTGGCGCGCTCGGACCAGTCGAAGCGGGTGCCGATGGTCCAGCGCTGGTCCAGCCGGTACTCGAGACTCGAATACAGCCCAAAGGCCCGTTCCTGACTTAGCAGCTGGTCGCGTCGGCTCCACACGAACTCACTCCGCCACAGGAGGGAATTGTAGATGGAGCGCCGCAGGGGCTTCCAGCGGAGGCTCAGGTCGATGCCATTGAGGCGGGTCAGGTAGTCGTGGCCCAGCTCATTGTGGCCCTGGGCGAAGGAGTAGCCGACTTCCAGGTTCGTGTTCTCGGTGAGATCCTCGTAGCCGCGCAAGTGGCCCACGTAGCTCAGGTCATTCTTCTGGCTGGCCTTGAAGAGCTCGCCAGAATCCCCTCGAAACACCTGGGCGGTGATTTCCAGGAACAGGTCCCCAGGCGCGGGCAGGATGCGGCTCAGCGACACGCCCATGTCTCCGATGCCGTCTTCGCCGTTGATCAGGTTCTCCGTTACCAGGGGCCGGTCGGTCCAGGCCAGCGCGTGGTTGTGGGTGGTGTTCACCTTGCCGAAGGCCGCCCGCAGCTTGCCGATCCGGCCCACGAACTCGCCGGGCAGGGCGGTCAGGGTGATGTAGGCTTCCTCCACACTGACGCCGGAATCACCAAAGGAGATGAACGCGTCGCCCCGGGAGTAAGGGTCGATGACGGACTGCACACCCAGTTCCACTTCGTGCATTTCGAGGCTCGGTACCGGGCGAACGTCGTTGTGGCCCAGGGCGCCGAGGAAGTCGCCATTGAGACTGAGGTCGGGGTTCAGGGCTTTCGCCGCGGCGCCGCTCGCGCCACCCAGCTGCGTTGGTTCGGGCTTGGGGGTCGCCTGGACCGCCTTGAGCGCCTGCACCTCCTCTTCGAGCTTGCGAATGCGCTCTTCCTGAGCCCTGACCTGCTCTTCGGCAGGAGGAGGCACCGCTGGGCTCTGGGCCCTCGCCATTCCTGCTGAGATCGAGGCAGAGAGCAGGATCGCAGCGATGCCATTCATGGGCTGACCCCCAATTACTTAGACTCTGGACTTGGTTACAGCTGGAGGGTGGGCTCCAGCGTCCAGACAACAGCATACCTGGCTCAATGAAAACAAGTTGCATTTAGAATTGAGTATCGGTGGCTGAAGGCCTTCAGTAGCGGGTCTTGTCCAGCTTCGCCTCCCAGGCCTGGAACACGGCCAGGGCCTCGTCCCGCATGAGTTCCGCAGTGGGAAGGGCCCGCTCCGCGAGGGGCAGCGCCACCTCGCGGTACAGCCAGGCATCGTCAAACTGGATGGCCGCCGCGTCCGCCTGGCCGTTGGCGAACCAGATCCGATCCAGCCGGGCCCAGTAGATGGCGGAGAGACACATGGGGCAGGGTTCGCAGCTGGTATAGATCTCACAGCCCTTCAGTGTGAAGGTGCGGAGCCGGTCACAGGCCAGGCGAATGGCCACCATCTCCGCGTGGGCTGTGGGATCGCAGGTGGAAGTGACCCGGTTCCAACCCTCGCTCACGATCTGGCCATCCTTCACCACGACCGCACCGAAGGGTCCCCCGGCTCCGGCCTCCATGTGGATTCGCGACAACTCGATGGCCCGGCGCATGAAGGTCGCTTGATCTGCCGAAGGGTGCATGAAAATTCCTTGGGAAACGGGTCTACATCAAGGCATCTATTCCCAATCCAGCCAATTGAATCCTGATGAGTTCTATGGTGGTGAAATAGTTGGGCCGATAGCCGTGAAAAAATTTGACTTACAAGAATAAAATTTTATACTCGACCCCGTTCCAGCACCAGCTTCTTTCACATTCACAACCGGGGGATCATCTTAGATTCTGGTCCCGCTGCCCGACCGCCATCATCCATCATCCGACAGCCGAACAGCGCGAGAATCGGACCCGACCCCAACTTGCCCTTCATCCATGATGAACCACCGGGAAAGCCCGATGCCCACACACACCTCTGAAACACCCAGGCTGGCCATCAGGGGAATCCGCAAGGTCTATCCTGCAGTCGTCGCCAACGATGGCATCGATCTGACAGTCATGCCCGGCGAAATCCATGCTGTGCTGGGCGAGAACGGGGCGGGGAAGTCAACGCTCATGAAGGTCATCTACGGCGTCATCCGACCTGATGAAGGGGAGATCCTGTGGGAAGGCCATGCCGTGACCATTCCCAATCCGGCCCAGGCCAGAGCCCTGGGGATCGGGATGGTGTTCCAGCACTTCTCCCTGTTCGAAACCCTCTCGGTGGTCCAGAACGTGGCCCTCTCCATTCCCGGCAAACTGGATCTGGAGACCCTTTCGAAACAGATCATCGAAGTCTCGAACCGCTACGGTTTGCCGGTGGACCCGCGGCGGCTGGTCCATGCCCTTTCCGTTGGTGAGCGGCAGCGAGTCGAGATCATTCGTTGTCTGCTGCAGAACCCCAGGCTGCTGATCCTGGACGAGCCCACATCGGTGCTGACGCCCCAGGCGGTACGCAAGCTGTTCGAGACGCTGAGGCAACTCGCGGCCGAAGGGGTGAGCATCCTCTACATCAGCCACAAGCTGGATGAGATCCAAGAGCTGTGTCACAAGGCCACCGTCCTGAGGGGCGGCAAGGTCACCGGTACCTGCAACCCTGCCGAGGAGACGCCCCAGACCATGGCCCGCATGATGATCGGCGTGGACCTGCCGGCTTGTTGCCATGGCGAGCCCGACGGTGGCGGAGAGCTCCGGCTGCACATTCA
The DNA here is from genome assembly GCA_038236735.1 of Holophagales bacterium. GTDB lineage: Bacteria > Acidobacteriota > Holophagae > Holophagales > Holophagaceae > Geothrix. Next base: position 17,056 of record JBBRZL010000005.1, read on the forward strand.
TGGGCTTTCCCACGCCACGGAGGATCCCTTCGGCACGGATCTCACAGACATCAACCTGGAGGTGCGCGGCGGGGAGATCGTCGGGATCGCGGGGGTTTCCGGCAATGGCCAGCAGGAACTCCTACGGGCCATCTCGGGCGAGGAGCCCCTGACCGACAAACACGCTATCCACATGTGTGGTGTTCCCGTGGGCCGCATGAACCCGGCCCAGCGCAGGGGCCTGGGCATGTGCTTTGTGCCCGAGGAACGCCTGGGGCGGGGCGCCGTGCCACGCCTGTCTCTCACCGAGAACATCCTGCTCACGGCCTACCGCCAGGGCATGCTGTTCGCCGGCCTCATCCGCTTCGGAGTGGCCAAGCGCTTCGCGGAGGAATGCATCAAGCGCTTCGACGTGAAATGCGGTGGCGCCGGCTCCGAAGCCAAATCCCTCTCCGGGGGCAACCTCCAGAAATTCATCGTGGGCCGGGAGATCATGCAGGAACCCAGGCTGCTCGTGCTGGCCCAGCCCACCTGGGGCGTGGACGTGGGCGCCTCGTCCTTCATCCGCCAGTCGGTACTGGACCTGCGCAACTCCGGCACGGCCATCCTGGTGATCTCTGAGGAACTGGAAGAACTGTTCGAGATCTGCGATCGCATCGTGGTGATCTCCAAAGGCACCCTCTCTCCCAGCAAAGTCACTTCCGGGACCAACGTGGAGGAGATCGGCATGTGGATGAGCGGCCTGTGGCCGGGCGCCAGGACCCAGGACGGCGCGCATGTGGCTTAAATTCGAACAGCGGCCCGAACCCTCCAGGGTGATGACCTACCTGTCACCGCTCCTGGCGGTGGGGTTGATGTTCCTGAGCGGGATGATCCTCTTCTTCGTCCTGGGCAAGAGCCCCGTGGAAGGGTTCAAGGTCTTCTTCATGAACCCCCTGAAGGACATGTACGGCGTGGCGGAACTCTTCCTCAAGGCCACCCCGCTGATGCTCTGCGCGGTGGGCCTTTCGGTGGGTTTCAAGGCCAATGTCTGGAACATCGGGGCCGAAGGGCAGCTGCTCATCGGTGCCCTGGTGGGTGGAGGCCTGGCCCTTCATTTCGAAGGCAGTAACAGCCCCCTCCTGCTGCCGGCCATGATCGTCAGCGGAGCCTTGGGCGGCATGCTCTGGGCCGCCATCCCGGCCTTCCTCCGGACCCGGTTCAACGCCAACGAGATCCTCACGAGCCTGATGCTGGTCTACGTGGCCGAGCTGCTGGTGTCCTGGGCAGTGCACGGCCCCTGGAAGGATCCCGACGGGTTCAACTTCCCGCAGACCAAGATGTTCGGCGCCAAGGCCACCCTGCCGATCCTGCTGGCGGGCACCCGCCTCAACCTGGCCCTGCTGTTTGCCCTGGGGGCCCTGGTGGTCGGCTGGATCTTCATGAACCGGAGCTTCATGGGCTACCAGATGAAAGTGGCCGGCCAAGCGGAGTTCGCCGGCCGCTATGCGGGCTTCTCGGCCAAGCGCTCGGTCTGGATCGGCATGCTGGCGGGTGGCGCCATGGCGGGCGTAGCCGGCATTTCCGAGGTGGCCGGGCCCATCGGCCAGATCACCGAGCACATCAGCCCGGGCTATGGCTTCGCGGCCATGATCGTGGCCTTCGTGGGGCGCCTCAGCCCCATTGGCATCTTCTTCTCCAGCCTGCTTATGGCCCTGCTCTACATGGGCGGCGAGCAGGCCCAGCAGTATCTCAACCTGCCCTCCTCGATCTCGAAGGTCTTCCAGGGCATGTTGCTGTTCTTCCTCCTGGGATCCGATGTCTTCATCAATTTCCGACCGAGGCTGGTCCGCCGCAGGAAGTAGGAACCCTCCATGGGACTGACGTTCATCAGCTCGATCCTCTTTGCCACCATCGTGGCGGGAACCCCCCTGATCATCGTCGCCCTGGGCGAACTGATCACCGAGAAGTCCGGCGTGCTCAACCTGGGCGCCGAAGGCACCATGTCCGTGGGCGCCGTGGCGGCCTTCGCCGTGGCACACCAGACGGGGAGCCCCCTCCTGGGGATCCTGGCCGGCATGGGCGCCGGCATGGTCATGTCCCTGCTCTTCGGCATCTCGGCCCTGACGCTCATGGCCAACCAGGTGGCCTCGGGACTGGCCCTGTCCATCTTCGGGGTGGGGCTTTCGGCCTTCATCGGCAAGCCCTACGAATCCGTGGCCCTGGCCAGTGTGGAGCCCATCCGCATCCCCCTGCTGCACCGGATTCCCGTGCTGGGACCGGCCCTCTTCGAGCAGCAGGGCCTGGTGTACTTCTCCTGGCTCCTCATCGTGGCTGTGGCCTGGTTCCTCTACCGGAGCCGGTCGGGCCTGGTGCTTCGGGCCGTCGGGGAATCCCCGGTCTCCGCCCACTCCATCGGCTACAACGTGGTGCGGATCCGCTACCAGGCGGTGCTCTTCGGTGGGGCCATGGCAGGCATCGGCGGCGCCTTCCTCTCCGTGTTCTACACGCCCATGTGGGTGGAGGGCATGGTGGCGGGCAGGGGCTGGATCGCCCTGTCCCTGGTGGTCTTCGCCACCTGGCGGCCAGGGCGGGTCATGATTGGGGCCTACCTGTTCGGCGGCTGCATGATCGCCCAGATGTTTGTCCAGGGTTCCGGTGCCAGAATCAACATTCCCTCCCAGTTCCTGTCGTCGCTTCCCTATGTGGCCACCGTCCTGGTTCTGGTGCTCATTTCCAGGAACCGCAGCACGATCCGGCTCAACTCCCCGGCTTCGCTTGGCCAGACTTTCCTGCGCGATGCCTGAACGCCCGCCTACCAACCCGCCCCTCCGGGGCGGTCCACATCCACCCCCCATGGAGGTCATTCGAATGAACCGCCGAAATCTCGCCCTCGCAACCATCAGTGGAGCAGCCCTGCTCGCTTCCACCGCCCTCATGGGAGCCCCGCCCGCCGCGGCTCCCACCAAGATCGGCTTCATCTACGTGAGCCCCGTCGGTGACGCGGGCTGGACCTACCAGCATGACCTGGGCCGCAAGCAGATGGAGGCCGAAATGAAGGGCGCGGTCACCACAAAGTTCATCGAAAACGTGCCCGAGGGTGCTGATGCCGAGCGCATCATCCGACAGCTGGCCCAGGACGGCAACAAAATCATCTTCACTACCTCTTTCGGCTACATGAACCCGACCATCAAGGTCGCCGCCTCCTACCCCGACGTGGCCTTCTTCCACGCCACCGGCTACAAGACGGCGAAAAACGTCGGCATCTACAACGCCCGCTTCTACGAAGGCCGCTACCTCAACGGCGTCATCGCCGGCAAGATGACCAAGTCGAACATCGCAGGCTATGTCGCCGCCTTCCCGATTCCCGAAGTGGTGATGGGCATCAACGCCTTCACCCGCGGCATGAAGAGCGTCAATCCCAAGGCCGAAGTGCGCGTCATCTGGGTAAACTCCTGGTTCGATCCGGGCAAGGAGCGTGAGGCTGCCATGACGCTCATCTCCCAGGGCGCCGACATGATCACGCACCACACGGACTCCACTGCCGTGGTGCAGGCCGCCGAGGAGAAGCACAAGGAGAAGGGCACCTGGGCCTTCTCGTACCACTCCGACATGGCCAAGTACGGACCCACCGCCCAGCTGTCAGGCACTACCCATGTCTGGGGCGACTTCTACACCCGGATAGTCAAGGAAGTGCTTGCGAAGAAGTGGACCGGCACCAATGTCTGGGGCGGCATCAAGGACGGCATGATCAAGCTCGCTCCCATGAGCAAGTCGGTTCCTCCCGATGTCCAGAAGCAGGTGCATCAGCTCGAGGCTGAGATCAAGGCCGGTAAGCTGCACCCCTTCGCGGGCCCCGTGATCGACCAGGGTGGCAAGGAGATCCTGCCCAAGGGCAAGAACATGTCCGACAGCGACATCAACGCCATGAACTACTACGTGCAGGGCGTGGCTTCCGTCTTCCCCAAGAACTAGTCTGAACACCCTGGCAGACGGAGAGGGGCTGTCGGCCCCTTTCCGTCTGCCTGACTCTTGCCTGGGTGCAAGTGTGAAAGGCAGGACTGATGTCCACACTTCAGGTCAACGGACAGGAAATCGTCACCTCGAAGGACATGAACCTCCTGGAACTGCTTCGGGAGGAGCTGCACATCACCTCAGTGAAGAATGGCTGCTCCGAGGGCGCCTGTGGCGCCTGCATGGTGCTGGTGGATGGCAAGGCCTCCAGGGCCTGCCTGTTCAACACCGCCAAGCTCGAGGGCAAGCGGGTGGTCACTGTGGAAGGCCTCTCCCCCCGGGAGAAGGATGTCTACGCCTGGTCCTTCGCCAACGCCGGGGCCGTGCAGTGTGGCTTCTGCATGCCGGGGATGGTCATCAGCGCCAAGGGCCTGCTCGACGCCAACCCTGATCCCGGCCCCGAGGACATCACCCAGGCCCTGGCCCAGAACATGTGCCGGTGCACGGGCTACGTGAAGATTGAACAGGCCGTGCTGGCTTCGGCCCGGCTGCTCCGGGAGGGCACCCCGGTACCTGCCGATCCGGAGACCAATCTCAGCGTGGGATCCCGCATCTGCCGTACCGACGCCCGGGACAAGGTGCTGGGCTCCGGCCTCTACGTCGATGACATGAGGCGGCCCGGCATGCTGCATGGCGCCGTGCTGCGCGCCCCCAAGGCGCGCGTGAAGGTAATGGGCATCGACGCCACGGAGGCCCTGGCCCTTCCAGGCGTCCGGAGTGTCCTCACGGCTGCGGACGTGCCGGGGGAGCGGCACCAGGGCCACATCATCCACGACTGGCCAGCCCTCATCGCCATTGGCGAGGAGACCCGCTACGTCGGGGACGCCATCGCCCTGGTGGCCGCCGAGACCCGGGCCCTGGCCAAGGAGGCGGTGGCCAAGATCAAGCTGGAGTACGAGGTGCTGCCACCCCTGGTGGATCCCCGCCTGGCGCTCCTGGATGGCGCCCCGCAACTCCATCCCAAGGGCAACCTGCTGGCGAAGACCGTCCTCCGGAGGGGGGATGTGGACAAGGCCATTGCCGAAGCGGCACATGTCATCCACCACACCTTCAACACGCCCCAGACGGAACATGCCTTCATGGAGCCCGAGAGCGCCCTGGCCGTGCCCGAGGCGGACGGGACCCTGACGGTGTACACCGGCACCCAGAGCATCTACGACGACCACAAAGGCATCATCGGCGTCCTGGGCGTGGGCCCCGAGCAGGTCAAGGTGGTGAGCGCCTACGTGGGCGGCGGTTTCGGCGGCAAGGAGGACCTGATCGTCCAGCACCACGCCGCGCTCCTGGCCCATGCGACGGGCCTCCCGGTGAAAGTCACCCTGGGCCGGCAGGAGAGCATCCGGGTCCACCCCAAGCGCCACGCCATGGAGATGGAGTTCACCGTGGCCGCAGACGCCGCGGGCAACATCACCGCCGTGAAGGCCCACCTCCTGGAGGACACCGGGGCCTACGCCTCCCTGGGCGGCCCCGTGCTGCAGCGGGCCTGCACCCATGCGGCGGGCCCCTACAGGATTCCCAACGTGGACATCGTGGGGGTGGGGGTCTACACCAACAACCCGCCCGGGGGGGCCTACCGGGGCTTCGGCGTCACCCAGTCCTGCTTCGCCATGGAATCCTGCGTCACCTTCCTGGCCAAGGAGGTGGGCCTCACGCCCTGGCAGATCCGCTACCAGAACGCCGTGGAAGCGGGGGATGTGCTGCCCAACGGGCAGATCGCCGATCCGGGCACCGCCTTGAAGGAGACCCTGCTGGCCGTGAAAGAACTCTGCGAGGCCCGTCCCGATGCCGGTGTGGCGTGCGCCATGAAGAACGCCGGGATCGGCGTGGGGCTCTCAGATGTGGGCCGGGTACGGATCCGGGTGCAGGGCGGAAAGGCCGTCATTTACACCAGCGCTGCCTGCATCGGCCAGGGTCTGGCCTCGGTGCTCCTGCAGTTTGTGGCCAACACTTCCGGCCTCTCCTGGGGCCAGATCGAGGTGGCAGTCCCCGATACGTCGACCTCCCCCAACGGCGGCACCACCACCGCCTCTCGGCAGACGGTCTTTAACGGGGAGGCTGCCCGGCTCGCGGCCGCGGACCTCGGGCGGGATCTGATGGGCAGCACCCTGGAGCAGCTGGAAGGCCGCGAATACTACCGGGAATACTCCGGGATCACGGATCCCTTCGGCTCCGACAAACCCAACCCTGTGAGCCACGTCGCCTACTCCTACGCCACCCAGGTGGTCCTCCTGGACGCCGAGGGTCGGCTTGAGAAGGTCGTGGCGGCCCACGACGTCGGCAAGGCCATCAACCCCACTCAGGTCGAGGCCCAGATCGAGGGTGGCGTGGTGATGGGGCTGGGCTACGCCCTCACCGAGGACTTCCCCCTCAGGGACGGCGAACCGCAGGTGAAGTACGGCACCCTGGGCCTCTTCAAGGCCGCCCAGGTGCCCCCCATCGTGCCCTTCATCATCGAGAAGAACACGGACCCCCTGGCCTACGGTGCCAAGGGGCTCGGCGAGATCGTCGCCATCCCCACGGCACCCGCCGTGGCCGGTGCCTACTTCCACCGGGACGGCCAGTTCCGTACAGCCCTGCCCCTGGCGGACACGCCCTACAGCCGGAAGAAGAAATGAGCATCCGGTTCCTGGAGGCCATCGCGGCGGATCCGACGGACCTCGTGCTCTGCACGATCCTGCGGGTCAGGGGCTCCGCGCCCCGCCACGCGGGCTCCAAGCTGCTCGCCGGGCGGGCCGGACTTCTCCTGGGTTCCGTGGGCGGAGGCAGGGGGGAGGCCCTGGTCCTGTCGGCCTGCGCGGAGCTGCTCGGGGATGGCAGACCCAGAATCCTCGAGATCGACATGCAAGGCGTGGATGTCGAGGGCCCTGCCATGGTCTGCGGCGGGACCAGCCGGATCCTATTGGAACCACTGGGCTCCCGGGTGCCCTATCTCGGCGCCCTGAACCTCCTGCAACAGGGTGAGCCCGCCCTCCTGGTCAAGCGCCTGGAGACGGGTGAAACCGCCCTGATGGACGGTCATGGCGCCTGGGTGGAAGGCGCTCTGAAAGGTGCGGACCTCCACTCCGCGCGGCAGGCCCTGGCCTCCGGGTATCCGGTCCTGGTGGAGGAAGGGGGGATCCTCTACGACCCCCTCCTGCCGGAAGAGAAGCTGCTCATCCTGGGTGGGGGCCACGTGGGCCTCGCCTTGGCGGCCTTGGCCCCGGGACTGGGATTCCAGGTCACCGTGGGGGATGACCGGCCCACCTTCCTGGAGTCGGGCCGGTTCCCGCCGGAGGTGGAGACCCTGGGTGGCACCTATGCCGACATCGTGGCGGCCTTCCCCTTCGATCCCGCCACCTTCGTGGTGATCGTCACCCGGGGGCACCTCAGCGATCTCGAATGTGTCCGGGCCGTGCTCGGGCGCCCCCAACGGTATGTCGGCCTCATGGGCAGCCTCCGCAAAGTCCGACTCGTTCTGGAGCAGGTGGCCACCGAAGGCTTCGATCCCCAGAGGGTGGAGGCCCTCCGGGCGCCCATAGGCCTGGAGATCGGCGCCGAGACGCCCGAGGAACTGGCCGTGGCCATCGCCGCCGAGTTGATCGCGGCGCGGCGGAATGCCGAGTGCCTCGAGGTTGCCCATGGGGCCCGGCAGGCCCGCCGCCAGGCTCCATGAAACTGGACTCGGCGCTGCTGCCGCTGCTTCCCGGGGGCAGGGGCGTCATCGCCTTCGTGGGCGGGGGCGGAAAGACCAGCGCCCTGTTCCGTCTGGCTGCCGCCCTCGAAGGGCAGGGACGACGCGTCCTCCTCACCACCACGACCCATCTGATGGACCCTCGCCTGGAGCCCGGCAGGCCCCCCTTCGGCCTGGTCCTGCGGCCGGACCTGGAAGACTCGAACAGCCCAGCGCCTCTGCCCGAGGCTCGAGCAGGATTGACGGCGCTGCTGTCCCGGGAGGCAGAACCCTCCGGCAAGATGAAGGGTATCCACCCCTCCTGGGTTCCCGTCCTGCGCAGCTCCTGGGACCTCATCCTGGTGGAGGCCGACGGCTCCAAGCGGCTGCCGGTCAAGGCCCCCGCGCCCTACGAACCGGTCATCCCCCCCGGCACCGACCTGGTAGTGGGGGTGGTGGGCCTGGACTGCCTGGGCAGGCCCATGGACGGAGCGACTGTGCACCGCCCCGAGCGCTTTGGGGCTATCACAGGGTGCGCCACCGGCGACCCCATCCTGTGGGAGCATCTGGTGGCCCTCACCGGGCATCCTGAGGGCCTCTTCAAACAGGCCCCGGGAGCGAGGGCCCTCCTCTTCAACAAGGCAGACCGGCCCCAGGTCATTCCATCCAGCCTCCAGCTCGCGAGTCTGCCCGCCGACCGGATCCTGGTGGCCACGCTGGAACCAGTGGAAGCAGTGCTCGACCTCCAATCGGGAAGGCGTCCATGACGATGATGCAAGGCCAACTGGTGGTGGTGAGGGGGGCTGGGGATCTGGCCACCGGCTGCATCCTCCGCCTGGTGCGCGCCGGGTTCCGGGTGCTGGCGCTGGAGACCGCGGCCCCCAGCGCGATCCGCAGGACGGTCAGCTTTTCCGAGGCGGTCTACGACGGCACGGCCATGGTGGAAGGGGTCCGGGCCCTGCGGTGCGAGGTCCTGCCTGAATTCTGGAGCTGCGAAGACCCGGTGCCCGTCTTGGTCGATCCGGACTGCCGCACCCTCAGCCGGTCGGCCCCCGTGGCCCTGGTGGATGCCATCCTCGCCAAGCGCAACCTGGGCACCCGCCGGGGCATGGCGCCCGTGGTGGTGGCGCTGGGGCCGGGCTTCACAGCGGGACGGGATGCCGATGCGGTGGTGGAGACCAACCGCGGCCACGACCTGGGCCGGGTCCTCCTGGCCGGTTGCGCGGAAGCCAATACCGGCGTCCCCGGCCTCATCGGGGGCCATGGCGGGAAGCGGGTGCTCCATGCCCCGGTGGCCGGGAGGGTGGAACCCCTCTGCGCCATCGGTGACCAGGTGCGGGCCGGCGATCCCGTGCTCTCCATCCAGGGAATCGCCGTGCGCTCGGCCATCGACGGCGTGGTGCGGGGTCTGATCCGGCCGGGCTTCGAGGCCAGGGCTGGTCTCAAGGTGGCGGACGTGGACCCCCGGGGAAACCGGGAGCACTGCTTCAGCGTTTCCGACAAGGCCCGGGCCATTGCCGGGGGTGTGCTGGAGGCCATTCTCATGCTGGGGGATGGAGTGGCCCGATGATCTACCTGGACAATGCCGCTACCAGCCATCCCAAGGCTCCCGGCGTGGCGGCGGCGGTGGCGCACTGCCTCGAGGACGGAACCTGCAGCCCGGGCCGGGGCAGCCATCCCCTGGCTCTGGCGGCCAGCCGGTTGTTGTTCGACACCCGGGAAGCCTGCGGGACGCTGCTCTGCGTGACCAGGGCGGAACGCCTGGTCTTTACTGCGAATGCCACGGAGGCCCTGAATCTCGTCATCCAGGGCAGCGTGCCCCCGGGCGGCGTGGTGGCCCTCAGTTCCCTGGAGCATAACGCCGTCATGCGCCCGCTCAGGTATCTGGAAGCCTCCCGGGGCGCTCGCCTCCTGGTGATTCCTTTCGACGCGTGCGGTCGCCCCGAACCCGATGCTTTGCTTCGGGCTTTGGATCAGCGCCCCGACCTGATGGTGCTGACCGCCGCCAGCAACGTCACCGGTGGCCTCACGCCTGTCGACGAGGTGGCGGAGCTTTGCGGCCGGAGGGGTATCCCGCTCTGCGTGGACGTCAGCCAGCTAGCGGGGCATCGCCCCCTTCCGCCCGGTGCCCAGTTCCTCTGTTTTTCGGGGCACAAGGGATTGCTGGGCCCCGCCGGCACCGGTGGCGTCCACCTGGCCGAGGGGGCCACGCTGCAACCCCTGATCCTGGGAGGAACGGGCAGCGCCTCGGACAGCGAGTTCCAGCCAGACTTCCTGCCTGACCGCTATGAATCAGGCACGCCCAACCTGCCGGGCCTCGCGGGCCTGCTGACCGCCAGCCGGTTCCTCGCCACTACGGGGATCCCGGCCATCCAGGCCCGGGAAACGGTGCTCTGCGAGGAACTGCTCCGGGGCCTCCTGCAGCTGCCAGGCGTCGCCTCGCTCGGACCGGCTCCTGGCGAGGCCCGCGCGCCCGTCATCTCCATCACCCTTGCGGACCGGGACCTGGGGGAGCTCGCCCTGGCCCTGGACCGCCGGGGCATCTGCACCCGGGTGGGCCTCCACTGCGCCCCGGCTGCGCATCGCAGCCTCGGCACCCTGGACAGGGGGGGCACCCTCCGTTTCTCGCCGGGATTTTTCACCACGCCCCAGGAGATCAGGGACACCCTGGATGCCATGGAGGGGCTCCTCACGTGAAGCTCACGTCCTACACACGATTCTCAGGCTGCGGCGCCAAGCTGGGGCCGGGGGTGCTGGAACAGGCCCTCTGCGGCCTGGTGCAACCCACATACCCTGAGCTGCTGGCCAACTTTCAGGGCAGCGAGGATGCGGGGCTCTTCCGCCTCGGGCCCCACAGCGCCCTGGTGCAGACGGTGGACTTCTTCCCGCCCATTGTCGACGATCCCCATCTCTTTGGCCGCATCGCCGCGGCCAACGCCCTGTCGGACCTCTACGCCATGGGGGCCCGGCCCATCACCGCCCTGGCCCTGGTTTGCCACCCTCTTAAGGCCCTGGGCATCGAGCCCCTCAAGGCCATGCTGGCCGGCGGCCTGGAAGCACTCGTCGAGGCCGGCTGCGCGCTTCTGGGTGGACACAGCGTCGAGGATCCCGAGCCCAAGCTGGGCTATGCGGTCACGGGGCTCGTGGATCCGGAGAAAGCCTGGCGCAACAACACCCTCGAGCCCGGTGGCAGGCTCCTCCTCACCAAGCCCATTGGCACCGGCCTCGTGAACATGGCGCTGCGGGCCCAGTGCGCCTCGCCGGAGGCCCAGGCCGCCGCCGAGAAGGCCATGGCGACCCTCAACAAGGTGGCCGCCGAGGTCCTGGCCCGGTTCCACGTCCAAGCGTGCACGGACGTGACGGGCTTCGGCCTGGCCGGCCACGCCGCCGAGATGGCAGCAGGGGCTCTCTGTGGCCTGGCCATCCACATGGACAGGGTGCCGCTGCTGCCGGACGTGCAGGAGTACGCCGCCATGGGCCTGATCCCCGAAGGGACCTACCGGAACCGGGAGGGTCGGCTCCGCTTCCTGAGCGGCGACCTCTCCTCCCCTTCGCTGGACCTGCTCTTCGATCCCCAGACCTCGGGCGGCCTGCTGGTGGCCGTCCCCGAAGGTGAGGCTGAAGTGGCGCTGCATGCGCTTCGGGACGCAGGCGCCGGGGCCTGGAACATTGGCGAGACTGGCGGCGCGCCTGGTCAGGTCAGGATCCTCTAGCCATGCTCCTCTTGGCCACCTACGCCTCCAGCCATGGGGCCCTTCGGGCAGAGCAGCAACTGAAGGCGGCCGGCCTCGAGGTCGAGCTCATTCCCGCCCCCCGCCAAGTCCGGAGCAGCTGCGGTTTCTGCCTGCTGGCCGAGGTCCAGGACGAGGGCAGCCTCCTGCGGGCCAGCGGCGCCGAAGGGCTCTGGCGGACCTGGGAACCGGCGCCAGGACAATATCGGAGGACCTATGAACCCTACCTGTAGAGTGGTGGATGCCCGAGGCCTGCCCTGTCCCCAGCCCGTCATCCTGGCCAGGAAGGCCCTGGCTGAGGGGGGCTTCGACACGTTGGAAATCACCGTGGACGACCCGGCCTCCCGCGAGAACCTCCTGAAGTTCGCAGCGTACGCGAAGTGCCAGGTGGAGGAGGAGAACCCGGAGGGTGGCTTGACCCGGCTCCGGTTGACCCCCCAGAGAACCCCTGCCGACTCGACCAGGGAGGCCCCGGTCCCAGTTCTGGCCTCGGAAGCCGGGCAGGGCGGGGTGGTCCTCATCACCGCCGATGGGATCGGCCAGGGCGACCCAGGCCTGGCCCGGCTGCTCCTGCGGGGTTTCGTCTACACCCTCACGGAGTCTGAGCAGCCCCCGCGGCGGATCCTCCTCATGAACGGTGGCGTGAAACTGGCGGTGGAGGGCTCCGAGTCCCTGGCCAACCTGAAGAAGCTGGAGGAGCGTGGCGTGGAGGTGCTCGCCTGCGGGACCTGCCTCGAGTTCTATGGCCTTTCGAAGGCCCTGGTGGTGGGGGGCATCACGAACATGTACGAGATCGCGGGACACCTTCTGGAGGGCCCCACCCTCACCCTCGGCTGAAGCAGGACAATCGACTTGTCGGATTGCGAAAATTTGTGACTTGGTCCGGAAATTTTTTATTTATTTGAGCTGCCTCATTCCATACTTTCAAATGCAGGCGGATACGGAAATCCCGCCCACCTCTGAGGTGCCGCATGGACCACAAAGTCGTGGGGAAGAGTACCCAGAGGCTTGACGCCATCGCCAAGGTGACCGGTCGGGCGATGTATACCGACGATTTCTTCGAGCGGGACATGCTGGTGGGGAAGGTGCTGCACAGCCCCCACGCGCATGCCATCGTGAAGCGCATCGACGCTACCAAGGCCCGGAACCTGCCCGGGGTCGTGGCCGTGCTCACGCCCCAGGACCTGCCCCAGATCAAGTTCGCCACGGCGGGCCATCCCTGGTCCCTGGATCCCGGGCACCGGGACGTGGAGGACCGGCTGATCCTCACCGACAAGGCCCGGTTCGTGGGGGACGCCATCGCGGCGGTGGTGGCCGAGGATCTGCTTACCGCGGAGAAGGCCCTCCGCCTCATCGAAGTGGAATACGAGGTTCTGCCCCACGTGCTCACCGCGGAAGCCGCCATGAAGGAGGGCGCCCCGGTCCTCCACGAGAATCGGCCCGGCAACGTCGTGAGCTCCTTCGGCGTGCAGTTCGGGGATGTGGAGGCGGAGTTCCAGGCGGCGGACCACGTCTTCGAGGGCGACTACGAGACCAGCATCGTGCAGCACTGCCACATCGAATCCATGAGCGCCTACGCCTTCGTGGACACCGATGGACGCGTGGTGGTGAACTCCTCCACCCAGATCCCCCACATCGTGCGGCGCATCGTGGCCCAGGCCCTGGGCCTGTCCTGGGGCCGGGTGAAGGTCATCAAGCCTTTCATCGGGGGCGGCTTCGGCAACAAGCAGGACGTGGTGGTGGAGCCCCTGGCCGCGGCCATGAGTCTGGCCGCAGGCGGCAGGCCCGTGCGCTACTGCATGACCCGGGAAGAGGTCTTCATCGACACCCGCACCCGCCATGGCATGAAGCTGCACCTCAAGACCGCCGTCTCCAGCGAAGGAGTGCTGAAGGGCATCCACGTGCAGGTGTTGAGCAACACCGGCGCCTATGCCTCCCACGGCCACTCCATCGCCATGTCGGCGGGGGGAAAGTTCCGGCCACTCTATGATTTCCGCGCCATCAAGTACGAGCCCAAGACCATCTACACCAACCTCCCGGTGGCCGGGGCCATGCGGGGCTATGGCACGCCCCAGATCTTCTTCGCCCTGGAAAGCCACCTGGACGACATCGCCCGCAAGCTGGAGCTGGATCCCATTGAGCTGCGCCGGAAGAACCTCATCCAGGTGGGCCACATGGATCCGCTCACCAAGAACGTGGTGCGCTCCTTCGGCATCCCCCAGTGCCTCGAGCAAGGCATGGCACTCATCAAGTGGGACGAGAAGAAGCGGGCGCACCAGAACCAGACCGGCCCGAAGCGGCGGGGCCTGGGCATGGCCTGCTTCGCCTACGCCTCCGGCACCCATCCCGTCGCCCTGGAGCTGGCCGGCGCCCGCATCGTCATGAACCAGGACGGCTCCGTCACGCTCCAGGTGGGCGCCACGGAGATCGGCCAGGGCAGCGACACTGTCTTCGCCCAGATCACCGCCGAGACCCTGGGGATCCCCGTGGACATGGTGCACGTGATGACCACCCAGGATACGGACATCACCCCCTTCGACTCTGGCGCCTACGCCTCGCGGCAGACCTTCGTCACGGGCATCGCCGTGCGCAAGGCGGCCCTGGAGGTGCGGGACAAGGTGCTGGCGGTGGCCGCCCGCCGCACGGGCCTGCCGCCGGCAGAAATCGACATCCGGGACTGCATGATCGTGGAGACGAGCCTGGGCCGGACCGTGTGCTCCCTGGAAGACGTGGCCATGGACTCCTACTACGACCGGATCCTGGCTGCGCCCATCACCAGCGACACCTCGGCCAACGTGCGCATCAATGCCATGTCATACGGTGCCACCTTCACCGAGGTGGAAGTCGACATGGAGACTGGGAAGGTGGAGGTGGTGGAGATCTGGAACATCCACGATTCCGGCACGATCATCAATCCCAAGCTGGCGGAGGGTCAGGTCCACGGCGGGGTCAGCATGTCCCTGGGGGCGGCGCTGCTGGAGCAGATGCTCTTCGACGCCCAGACTGGCAAGCCCCTCAACAACAACCTGCTGGACTACAAGTTGCCCACCATCCTCGACACGCCGAAAATCAACGCGGCCTTCGTGGAGACCTTCGAAGCGGCCGGTTCCTTCGGCTCCAAGTCCCTGGGCGAGTGCCCGACCATCTCCCCCGCCCCGGCGGTGCGCAATGCCGTCCTGGATGCCACGGGGGTGGCCTTTCACAAGATCCCCCTCTATCCCCAGGTGGTCTTCGAGAAGTTTCGGGAAGTCGGACTGCTGGCGGAGAGGAGCGTGGAGCATGTTTGACATCTGCGAACTGCACGAGCCGGAGACCCTCCAGGAGGCCAAGGAGATCTTCAGCCACGACCCGGAGCTGAAAGTCATCGCGGGAGGCACCGACGTGCTCATCCGCATGCAGCATGGCAGCCTGGCCGGGGCGGGCCTGCTCAGTCTCCGGAACATCCCGGAACTGCAGGCGATCCGGATGCTGGGAGATGGCACCCTTTCCATTGGCGCCATGGCGCCCTTCGCCATGCTCTTCCAGGACGAGCTCGTGCGGAAGTACGTGCCGGTGCTGGGGGAGGCCGCGGTTTCCATGGGCGGACCCCAGGTGCGCAACGTGGCCACCATCGGCGGCAACCTTTGCAACGGTGCCGTCTCCGCGGACAGCGCCTCCACCCTCTTCGCCCTGGACGCCCTGCTGAAGCTGGAGACGCTGGATGGCGAACGCATCATCCCCATGGCTGACTTCTACGCCGGCCCCGGCAAGGTGAACCTGCTGCCCGGCGAACTGCTGGTGGCCATCCTCATCCCCCGGGAGGGCTACGAGGGCATGGGCGGCCACTACATCAAGTACGCCATGCGCAAGGCCATGGACATCGCCACCCTGGGCGTGGCGGTGGTCTGCAAGGTCCGGGGCAACCGCTTCCAGGAGCTCCGCATCGGTCTGGGCGTGGCCGCGCCAGTGCCCATCCGGTGCTTCGAGGCCGAAGCCTATGCCAGGGACCGCGAGGTGACCCTGGAATGCGTCCAGGAGATCGCACGCCTGGCAGTCAAGCCCGCAAAGGCCCGCACGTCCTGGCGCGCCTCTAAAGAATACCGGGAACACCTGATCGAGGTACTGGCCCAGCGAGCGGTGGCCGAGGCCGTGAAGCGGGCGGGAGGTTGCTGTGCTCACTAAGAACGCCGCCGGGGTGGCAGCCAGGAAGCGGCTCTGCATGACGGTGAATGGCCGGGCCGTGGAGATTGAGATCGACATCCGGGAATCGCTCCTGGACGTTCTGCGGGACCGCCTGCAGTTCACGGGCGTGAAGCAGGGCTGCTCCGTGGGCGAATGCGGGGCCTGCACGGTCCTCCTCGACGGCACCCCCGTGAACTCCTGCATCTACCTGGCCGCCTGGGCCCATGGCAAGTCCGTCACCACCATCGAGGGCATCGCCAAGGACGGAGTGCTGTCGCCCGTCCAGGAAGCCTTCGTGGAGGAGGGTGCCATCCAGTGCGGCTTCTGCACGCCTGGCCTGGTGCTTTCCACCACAGCCATGGTGGAGAGCGGGCACCGCTTCACCCACGACGAAGTGCGCCGCGAACTGTCCGGCCACCTCTGCCGCTGCACCGGCTACCAGAAGATCGTGGACGCGGCAGAGCGGGCCCTGCGAGAAGCGGAAGCCGCCGCGGACGGGAGCCCAGTTTGACGAGCAAGGCCCACTCAGCAAGGAGTCATCCGTGATCGGCGCCTCACCTAGCCGGAAGGAAGGCCGTGCCAAGGTCCTCGGCACCTCCACCTATACCGACGACAAGTTCCTCCCCGGTGCCCTCCATGGCGTCACCATACGCTCCCAGGTGCCCCGGGGCATCCTGAAGGCCATCCACTTCGGGGAGGGGATCCCCTGGGCGGACTTCACCATCGTCACGGCCGCGGACATCCCGGGCACGAACCGGGTGGCCTCGGTCGTGGACGACCAGCCCTTCCTGGTGGGGATCGGCGATGAGATCACCCATCCCGAGCAGCCCATCCTGCTCCTGGCCCATGCAGACCGGCATCTGGTGGAGAAGGCCAGGGGAGCCGTGCGGCTGGAAGTGGAGGAGCTGCCGGCCATCCTGGACATCCAGTCCTCCCTGAATCTGCAGCAGGTGATCTACGGTACCGACAACCTCCTGAAGGAGATCCGGATCAGCAAGGGCGATCCCGGGCCCGTGTGGGCCCAGGCCGCCCACGTGATCGAGGGGGAATACCAGACCGGGGCCCAGGAACACATGTACCTGGAGCCCAACGCCATCATCGGGCAGGTGGAGGGGAAGGGACCGGAGGCCCAGGTGACGGTCTGGGGTTCCCTGCAGTGCCCCTACTACGTGCATAGCGCCCTCAAACAGCTGTTCGGCCTGCCGGATGAGCAGGTGCGGGTGGTGGCCATGGAGATGGGCGGCGCCTTCGGGGGCAAGGAGGACTACCCCTCCGTGAACGCCGGCCACGCGGCCCTCCTTTCCTGGAAGAGCGGCCGGCCCGTGAAGGTGGTCTATGACCGGGAGGAGGATCTGGCCTGCACCACCAAGCGCCATCCCTCCCGCACCCGCCTCCGAACGGCCTTCGACGCCGATGGCCACCTCCTGGCCCTCGAGGCCGACTTCATCCTGGATGGGGGCGCCTACGCGACCCTGTCGCCCGTCGTGCTGAGCCGCGGCGCGGTCCACGCGGGGAGCGTCTACCGCTGTCCCAACGTCCGGATCCATGCCCGGGCCGTGGCCACGAACACGCCCCCGCCCGGTGCCTTCCGCGGCTTCGGTGCGCCCCAGAGCCTCTTCGCCATGGAGCGGCACATGGAAGTCTGTGCCCGGAGGCTGGGCCTGGATGCCGTCGAGCTGCGCCGGCGGAACTTCCTGCGCATGGGCGACACCATGGCCACCGGCCAGGTGATCCGGGAGGACCTGGACCTGGGCGGCCTCATGGATCGCGCCTTACAGGAGAGCCGCTACCAGGACAAGCGCGCGGCCTTCGCCCTCACCAACCAGGAGGCCGGCCCGCTCAGGCGCGGGATTGGCCTCTCGGTCTTCATGCATGGCTGCGGCTTCACGGGCAGCGGCGAGTCCCACTTGGCCTCCGTGGCTGGGGTCGAGGGCTTGGCCGACGGCAGCCTCTCCGTCCTCGCGGCCTCCACGGAGATGGGGCAGGGCAAGAACACCGTGTTCTGCCAGATCGTCGCCGGCGCCCTGGGTCTGCCCTACGACATGGTCGACGTGGCCGTGGTGGATACGGACCGGGTGCCCAACAGCGGGCCCACCGTGGCTTCCCGCAGCACCATGATGGTGGGCCGGATCCTGGAAGACGCCGCCATCGGCTTGAAGCTGTCCCTGGTGCAGCAGGGCTTCCTCAAGGAGCCCTACACTGCTGAGACCTTCCGTGAGGCCGTCCGCAAGGCGGTGGCGCGCCTGGGCTCCCTGAAGTGCTACGGCCAGTACCACCGGCCCCCCAACATCGCCTGGGACGATGTCACCTACCAGGGTGACGCCTATCCCACCTACTCCTGGGGCTGCTATGCCGCCGAGGTGGTGGTGGACCTGGACACTTATGAGGTGAAGGTCGAGGACTTCGTGGCGGTCCAGGAGGTGGGCCGCGTGGTGAACCCCATCCTGGCCGCGGGCCAGGTCGAGGGTGGCATCGCCCAGGGCATCGGCTGGGGCCTCTGGGAAGAGGTCACCACCGCGCAGGGCCGGATGATCAACAACCAGATGACCAACTACATCATCCCCACCAGCGCCGACCTGCCGCGGATCAAGGTCGTCTTCCTGGAGAATGCCCATCCAGCCGGCCCCGGCGGGGCCAAGGGCATCGGCGAGTTGCCCATGGACGGGCCCGCTCCGGCCCTGCTGAACGCCCTGGAGAACGCCCTGGGTGCCCTCCGGCTGGACGAGGTCCCCATGACGCCGGAACGGCTACTGGTGCGCTGCGAGGAGGTGTCCCATGGCTGAGCGGATCACTCTGAACCTGAAGGTCAACGGCGAGGCCCGCACCGTGAATGTGCACCCCTTCGCCCGGTTGCTGGATGTGTTGCGGGAGGAGCTTCGCCTCACGGGCACCAAGGAGGGCTGCGGGGAAGGGGAATGCGGGGCCTGCACCGTGCTCCTGGATGACCAGGTGGTGAACAGCTGCCTGGTGCCTGCGGTGCAGGCCCAGGGCTGCGCGATCACCACCGTGGAAGGGCTGGCCCGGGGCGAGGACCTCTCCAGCCTCCAGGCCGCCTTCGTCGCCCACAACGGCGCCCAGTGCGGCTTCTGCACCCCTGGCATGCTCATCGCGGCCACGGACCTCCTGAATCGCTGCCCCGATCCCACCGATGGGGAGATCCGCGAGGGTCTGGCGGGGAATCTCTGCCGTTGCACCGGCTACGCCAAGATCCTCGACGCCGTGCACACGGCCGCCACGGATGGAGGCGCGCCCCGATGAGAGGCTACCTCCCCGATTGCGACATCCGGGTGCCCGCCGATCTGGCAGATGCCCTGGCGCTTCTGGCCGCGGAGCCCGGGGTCTGGACCCCCTTTGCCGGGGGCACGGATCTCATGGTGGTTTACAACGCCGGCCGCCTGAAGGCCACCCACTTCCTGGACCTCTCCCGCCTCGCCGAGCTGCGGGGCATCCGGGAGGAGGCAACGCACCTGGTCTTCGGAGCCTTGACGACATACACGGAAATCCGTGACTGCCGGGCCGTCCACCAGCACTTCCCCAACCTGGTGAAGAGCGCCCGCGCCACCGGTGCCCTGGCCATCCAGAACCGGGGCACCCTGGGCGGCAACATCGTCAATGCCAGCCCTGCGGCCGACACGCCGCCCAGCCTGCTGGCCTACGGCGCGGAACTGGAACTGGTCTCACCCCGGGGCCTCCGGCGCGTGGCCTACGACTGCTTCCACCTGGGCTACAAGCGCCTGGACCTGGCCGCTGATGAGCTGGTGGCCAGCCTCCGCATGCCCAAGCCCACGGGCCGGAGCTTCCACTACTTCCGCAAGGTGGGCACCCGCCAGGCCCAGGCCATCTCCAAGGTCTGCCTGGCCGCCCATGCCCGCATCGAGGCGGGCGTCGTGGCAGAGTTGCGGATCGGCCTGGGCTCAGTGGCCCCGGTGCCCCAGCGGGCCCGCCACGCCGAAGCTGCGATCATCGGGAAACCACTGTCGGCACTGCCCATCGCCGCGGCCCAGGCAGCCCTTCTGGACGACATCAGCCCCATCGATGACATCCGGGCCAGTGCCCATTTCCGCCTCGTCGTCACCCAGAATGTGCTTGGGCACATGCTCCGGGAACTGGCGAACGGTTGACCTTCTTACTCGAGGAACGCATGACCCGAAAGATCGCACTGCTGGCCATTGGTGGAAATGCCCTGCTGAAGGAAAAGGAGCGGGGGCTCCAGGAGGAGCAGCTGGAGAACGCCCGCGAGACGGCGGAGATGCTGGCCAAGGTGGTGGCTGAGGGCTACGCGCTCTGCGTGGTGCATGGCAACGGCCCCCAGGTGGGCAACCTGCTCATCCAGCAGGAGGCGGCCTCAGGCCAGGTGCCGCCCTACAGCCTCGACGTCTGCGGCGCCATGACCCAGGGCTCCATGGGCTACATGCTGGAGCGCATGCTCATCAACCGGCTGCGCTTCCTCGGCGTGGACGCGCCAGTGGTCTCGGTGCTCACCGAAGTGGTGGTGGACAAGGCGGACAGGGGCTTCCAGGATCCCACCAAGCCCGTGGGCCCCTTCTACCCGGAGTTCCGTGCCATCGAGCTCATGCGGGCCAACCGCTGGAAGATGAAGGAGGATTCGGGCCGGGGCTGGCGCAAAGTGGTGCCTTCCCCCAATCCCCTCGAGATCGTCCAGCTCGGAGCCATCAAGACCCTGCTGCAGTCGGGCAGCTCCGTGATCGCCGGGGGCGGCGGCGGCATCCCCGTGATCCGCGACGCCAGCGGCTTCCTGGTGGGTGTGGAGGCGGTCATCGACAAGGACCGTCTCAGCGCGCTGCTGGCGACGCAGCTGGGCGCCGACCTCTTCATCATCCTTACGGGGGTGGCCAAGGTGGCCCTCGATTTCGGCAAACCCACTCAACGCTGGGTGGATCGGCTCAGCGCCAGCGAGGCGAGGAAGCACCTGGCCGAGGGCCAGTTCCCGCCGGGCAGCATGGGCCCGAAGATCGAAAGCGCCCTGGGTTTCCTGGACGGCGGCGGCCACGAGGTGCTCATCACCACCGCCGAGGCCCTGGCCACACAGGATCCCGCTACCGTTGGCACCAGGATCGTGCACGACTGAACGGCCTGCATGTCTTCCCGTCCCGGTGCCGAGCCCATGACCCCTCCTGAACGCCATCCAGACATCCAGGTCCGGCTCGCGGAGGCCTACCGGAACCTCCCCGACGCCCAGCGGGCCATCGCCGATGCCCTGAAGGGGGATCCGCTCCTGGGCGCTTTCTGGGGCATCGAGGCACTGGCCGAGCGCTCCGGCGTGAGCGTCGGCTCCGTGATGCGGCTGACCAAGCGCGTTGGCTACCGCAGCTTCAACGAGTTCCGGAATGCGCTGCGGGCTGCCTGCAACGCCCGCAGCAGCAAGGGTGACCTGGGGAACCTGCCACCCGTGACCGACCTCTTTGGAACCCTGGCCGAGGTGGTGGCCCGGGACATGCACCACCTCAACCGCATGATCCGGATGGTGGAGCCCGCGCTCCTGGATGCTTCCGTCAAGGCGCTGCTGGACGCCCGGCATCGGGTGGTCCTGGGCCGGGGCGTCAGCCATGTCATGAGTCTGATTCTGGGGTTCTACCTCACCCAGGCGGGCGTTCCCACCATCGCGGCGCTGCCTTCGGATTTCTCCAACCAGGTGGCCAACCTGGAACCGGAGGATCTGCTGGTGGTCATCGGGTTCCAACCCTACAGCCGGGAGACCGTAGATGCGGCCGCCTTCGCCAAGCAGAGCGGCGTGCCGGTGCTGGCTTTCTCTGACCGGGTCGATTCCCCGTTGGCGCCCCATGCCAGCATCCTGCTGCCCGTCTCCAGCGAGGACCTGCTGTTCAGTTGCAGCCTCACCTCCTTCGCGGCCCTGGCCCATGCCTTCGCCATCGTGCTCGCCAGCCGGGATCAGTCCGGTACCCTGAAACGGCTCAAGGCCGCGAACCTGGTAGCCCAGCCGCTCTTCATGGACCACTGGCTGCCGGTGCAGCCCGGGGCCATCACCAAGTGAACCTTCCCGGTTCACCGGATCTCAAGCAGGGAGCCCCGGGATGCTGACCTCACCGAACCCTGAAGCCTCCAGCCCGGTGGTAGAGCTCTGCCGGGACTTCGTGCGGGTTCCCAGCCCTTCGGGGCAGGAGGGCCTACTGGCAGAACTGGTGGCCACGCGCATGCGGGGCATGGGGTTCCAGGTGGAGACCGACCGGATCGGCAATGTGCTCGGCTCGCGGCGGGGGTCCGATCCCGGGCCGACCCTGCTCTTCGACTCCCATCTCGATGTCGTGCCGGTGCCGGATCCCTCAGCGTGGATGCACGCCCCCTTTGGGGCCGAGCTCGCCCAGGGGCGGCTGTGGGGGCGCGGCTCCGCGGACACCAAGGGCTCGCTGGCGGGCATGCTCTGCGCGGGCGCGGCCGCGACGAACTTCCGGGGCACGCTGCTCGTCTCTGCGAGCGTCTGCGAGGAGAACATGACGGCCCTGGCTCTGGCCGAGGTGCTGGAGCGCCATCCGGCAGACCTGGTCATCGTGGGCGAACCAACCTGCCTGCGCCTGGGCACCGCCCAGAAGGGCAGGGCCGGACTCTGGCTGGAGGCCGCGGGCCGCAGCGCCCACAGCTCCCGTCCCGAATTGGGCGACAACGCGATCTACAAGCTGCTGGAAGCCGTTGCGCGCCTCCGGGCTCTGCCGATGCCTGCGGATCCGGATCTGGGGTTGGCCCTGTGCGAGGTCATCGAGATCGACTCGGCCCCCAAGCCCTCGCCCGGCATGGTGCCGCACCTCTGCACGGCCCGCTTGGCCCTGCGGCTCCTCCCTGGGGAGACGGCCCAGACGGTCCTCGAGCGCACGGCCCGGTGCCTGGCAGGGCTGGACGGGGTCTCGGTGCGCCTGGTGACTTCCACCCAGCGCTGCTACACAGGCCTGGAGATCACCATGGAGGAGTGCGTGCCCGGCTGGAGGGCAACCGCCTCGGACCTCCAGACCCGGTTGCTGGCGGCGCTGGGGACCACGGCCTTTGCCGCGCCCTACACCACCAACGCCTCCGCCGCCGCCGCCCGGAACATCCCCACCTTCCTGCTGGGACCCGGCTCCATCGAGCAGGCCCACAGCGTGGATGAGTGGATTGCTCTGGAGCAGCTGGAGGCCGCGCCGGAGGCCTATGCGGCGGTCATCAGGGCTTTCCTCGGCTAGTGGGCCAGGCACAGGATGGTGCCCACCTCTTCCGGGGGGCGGCCCACCACCGCCTGGTAGTTGCCACGGTCGGTGGCACCTTCCGTGACGATGAGAAGGATGGTCTTGTCCGGGCCCAGCAGGCCGCTGGCGCGGAACTCCGCAGTCGCGGCGTCGTCATGCAGGGCCGCCAGGGCCCCCAGGGCCGCGGCCCCGGTTTCGCCGGCAACGACGCCGGCCTCGGCCAGTTCCCGCATGCCCTGGCGGGCGCGCTCGTCGCCGATGGCGATCAGCCAGTCCACGCCCGTGGACACCTTGGGCCAGGCCACGGGGGAGGGCAGGCCGCAGTTGAGGCCCACCATGATGGAGTGGTGGGGGCCGGGCACGGGCGTCATCGCGCCCGCCCGGGCCGAGGCCTGGACACAGTTCGCGTCGGCGGGCTCCACGCCGATGAGGGCGCCCGGCCAGGGGCGGCTCCGGTAGTAGCCGACGGTGGCGGACATGAAGGCGCCGACGCCCACGGGAACGATGACCGCGTCGGGTTCGCCGACACCGGCGGCGCGCAGGGCCTGGTCGATCTCCATGAAGATGGTCGTGTAGCCCTCCACCACCCGCCGCGGCGTGACGTCGTAGCCGGGCCAGGAGGTGTCCGAGATCACCAGGCAGCGGTCGCTGGCCTCCTGGGCGGAGCGGGCCACGGCCGCGTCGTAGTCGCCCTCCACCACGGTGACGGTGGCGCCTTCGTTCTGGATGGCGTGGATGCGGGCGGGCACGGTGCCGGCGGGCACGACGATGTGGCACTGGAAGCCCAGCAGCCGGGCCATGAAGGCCACGGCCCGGCCATGGTTGCCGTCCGTGGCCGCCGCCAGGCCGAAGGGCTTCAGGTAGCTGATGCGCCGGGCCAGGTCATTGATGTTCAGCCAGGGCTCCGGGTCGAAGCCGAGGTGGTCGCAAAGGGCCCGGTAGGTGGCCCAGGAGGCGCCCAGAATCTTGAAGCTGGGCAGGCCCAGGCGCTGCGTTTCCGCCTTGACCAGCACCCGGCCCACCCCGTAGCGCCGGGCGAGCCCGGGGCAGTCGAAAAGGGTGGTGGCGAGGTAGGCCGGCATCCGCCGGTGGAAGGACCACACGGCGGGATCCGGGGCGGGCCAGCGCTTCTCCGGGTCAAAAAGGGGATTGCGGAGGAGAGAAGCTTCGGCGGCGACGGCAGGAGTGTTCATGTTTGATCTCCAGAAAACAGGGCCAGCGGAATCACGGGAAGACGTGGGTGCCGCCGGGGCCCGCCAGCGCGGCGCCGAGGTGGGCCGGGTCGGTGATGATGGCCTCCTTGCCGCCGTTCTCCAGGAAGTCGACAACGGCCTGGATCTTGGGCAGCATGCTGCCGGGCTTGAAGTGGCCCTCGGCGATGTAGCGCTTGGCGTCCGCGAGGCTCATGCGGTCCAGGCTGCGCTGGGTGGGCTGGCCGAAGTCGAGGCAGACCTTTTCCACCGCCGTGGAGATGATCAGCAGGTCCGCCCCAAGTTGGCGGGCCAGGAGGCTGGAGGCCAGGTCCTTGTCGATGACCGCCGCCGCACCGGAGATCTTCCCGTCCGCGTCCTCCACCACCGCGATGCCGCCGCCGCCGCAGGCGATGACCACGGTGCCCGCGTCCAGCAGGCTCTTGATCACGCCCAGTTCCAGAACGCGCCGGGGGATGGGGGAGGCCACCACGCGCCGCCAACCGCGCCCGGAATCCTCCATGAGGTTCCAGCCGTCCTTGTCGCGATGGGCCTGGGCCTGCTCGGCATCCATGAACGAGCCGATGGGCTTGTTGGGCTTCGCGAAGGCGGGATCCTGGGGGTCCACCAGGACCTGGGTGACCACCGTGGCCGCCGTGCGCCCGAGGCCCCGCCGCTGGAACTCGTTGTAGAGCGCGCACTGGAGGTGGTAGCCCAGGGCGCCCTGGGTGTCCGCCACGCAGCTGTCCAGGGGCACCATGTGCAGTTCCGGTGCGGCCAGTTCCGAGCGCCGCAGGATGAAGCCCACCTGGGGGCCGTTGCCATGGGTCACCACCAGCCGGAGCGGGTCGGCCTCCAGCATGTCGGCGATGTGGCCGCAGGTTTCCACCGCCGCGCCGTACTGGTCCGCAACGGAGGTGTGGTCATTGTCGGAGATGAGGGAGTTGCCCCCGATGGCGATGACGACGGTCTTGGACATGGCGGATCCTTTCGGGATTAGAGGCAGAGGTTCTGGGAGCGCTGGATGATGTCCTCGAGCTTGGCGCCGGGGTTCTTCATGCGGGTGAGGAACATCAGGGCGCTGATGATGAACGGCTTGTAGCTCGCCTCGTGGTAGGTCGGAATCCGGTACTGCTCGAATACCTCCGCCGAGACCTCCCCCGCCTTGCAGCTCACGTCCGTGATGTCCGCTGGCAGGCAATGCATGTACAG
>JBBRZL010000006.1:0-41467 GCA_038236735.1 Holophagales bacterium
GAGCGCGGAAAAGGCTCAATCCAGCGTGGCCTTCCGCTCGCCGTCCTGCCAGCGCAGGCGGAGCTCCGCGCCCGATGGTAGGGCCCAGGCCTGCAGCACCGGGCGACCATCGGGCCCCAGGGCCAGGACGAAGCCGCGCTGGAGGGGACCGGTGGGATCCAGGCCCTGGAGCCGTTCCGCCAACACCGCGAGGCGCTGGTCCCGGGCCTGGAGCAGGCGCTGGGTGGCGGGAGCCAGGCGTCGCTGAGCCTCGTGGACCCGGGGGCGGTCGGCTTCGCGGGCGGCGCGGCCCCCCGCCTGCCCAAGGCGCTGGCGCAGCAGGGCCAGGCGCGCGCCCGCGGCATCCAGGCCACGGCTGGGGTGGGCCAGGGCCAGGCGCTGGGCCAGCGCCTGCATCCGGGCCGTCATGGTGGCCAGTGGATCCGCCCGCTGGAAGCCATGCTCCACATGCAGGTTCAGGGTCGTTTCCAGGCCCTGCAGCCGCCCGCGGAGCTTGGCCGTCAGGGCCTCCACGCGCCGCCGCAACTCCGCCTCCAGGGCGGCGCGGTCCGGCGTCGCCAGTTCCGCGGCCTGACTGGGCGTAGCGGCGCGGCGATCGGCGGCGAGATCCACCAGGGTGGTGTCGATCTCATGGCCGACGCCGGTGATGACGGGAATCCGGCATTCCGCCACGGCCCGCACGAGGTCGGGATCGTTGAAGGCCCACAGGTCCTCCAGGCTGCCGCCGCCCCGTACCAGGAGCAGCGCCTCACAACCCCAGTGGGCATCCTGCAGCTCCTGGATGGCCAGCAGCGTCTCGGGCACGCAGCGCTCACCCTGGGCCGCCGCGGGGGCGATGAGCACGTCGATGCCCGGGGCCCGCCGCGCCATCACTTCCAGCACATCGCGCAGGGCCGCGCCGCCCAGGGCCGCCACCACGCCCAGTTTCCGCGGGAAGCGGGGCAGGGGGCGCTTCGGGCGATCGAAGAGCCCCTGAGCCCGGAGGTCCGCCTCCAGCGCGCGCAGCCGCGCCTGCAGGTCGCCCACCCCTGCGGGTTCGCAGTGGGTCACGGCCAGGGTGAGCGTACCGCCGGCCACGTAGAGGTTCAGGCTGCCCTTCAGCACCACCCGTTGGCCATCGGCGGGCCGGTGCTGGAGCAGGCGCTGCTGGCTGGCCCACACGGCGCAGGCGAGGGCCGCGCCCTCTTCCTTCAGCGTGAAATACCAGTGCTTCCCCGAGCCGCGGAAGTTCGACACCTCACCCACCACGCAGACCGCGCTGAAGGGCGGTTCCAGGCGGATCTTCACCTGCTCGAGCAGGCGCTTGACGGAAAGGGGGGCTGGTTCGTTCATGGTTAGGGCCTGTCCTCAGAATGGATGCGAGCCGCGACGCCGTCCAGCCGCGCTCATGGCAAGGCGGGGGCCGAAGGGCGATGCGGGACATCGTTCGAGGCCCCCAACGCAGCCAGGGGTGCGGCTGGGCGACGTCCCCCTCTCCCTATCGCAGGCCCCGCCCGGGGCCTGCTCCTGCCCGGCGTACGCCGGGCAGAGGGCGGACCCGGGCAAGGGGCGGCGCCCTGCGCGATACTGCGTCAAGCTCCTCGTCAATAGTACCGCTATTGCCATCGTCGCTTTCCTTGTCTCGCTTGGGCGGCGCCCCTTGCGCGGCCACACCCCATTCTGAAGACAGGCCCTAATGGAACCGGCCCAGGCCCACCGTAAGCCCCGCGAAGACCGTGTAGCGCGGCGCCCCGTGACTCAGCCCCACGTCGACGCCCGCATCCAGGACCAGCCGCTTGGAGACCTTGTAGGCCACGCACCACAGGTTGGAGACGATGTGCTCATTCACCGGCGTGGCTTGGATGGCGTAGAGCTCGCCGGTGATGGACCACTGGTCGCTGAGGTTCCGGGTGATGGAGACGGTGCCGGCGGTCTGCGCCGCCCGGCCCCCGCCCGCGTCCGGCGCGAGGCCGATCCAGGATTCCAGCAGGTTCACGTCGATGTGGAAGGGGCCTGCATCCTTGCTGAAGATCAGCGTCAGGGTATCGATGGGCGCGCCATTGCCCAGGCCCCGGGAAGCCGATGCCGTGGGAAAGGTGTGGGCCACCTGGAGTGCCTGGTCCATCCCGAACAGGCCCTCGTGGAGGTAGCACCACTGCGCCCCCAGGCTCAGGTCGCCGAGGCCCGAGGTGGTCGCCTCGCCGGTTGGTACCAAGCGCAGGAAGCCCGGAGTACCCAGCCGGAGTTCCAGGTCCTTCATCAGGCCGAATTTCAGGAGGGTGGGCGTGCCGAAGTTGGTGCTGTCGTCCCGCAAGGTGCTGCGCTGCAGGCCCCACTCCAGCTCCGCGGCGCCTGCCTGCGTGGTGTTGGCCGGCGTGGCAAAAGTGGGCCGGTTGGGGTTCACCTCGATGGGCGGGTCCTCCGCCCGCAGGACGAGGGCGCAGGCCAGGAGCAGGAGGCAGGTGCGTTTCATGGCCCTCCAGGCTAGCGGATTCTGGGGTCGATCCGCCCAGAAGCGGAAGGATAATCCCGCCGGCGGTATTTACCTCGTCATACAATGGTCGACGTTTCCCCACCCATCCCCGAGGTGAACCCATGCCTGGTCGCGCCCATCTATTCCTCTGTCTGGCCCTCTCGCTCGTTCTGTGCGGTGCGGCGCAGGCCCTCCCCGCCCCCGGCGCGGCCCAGGGGCCCACCAAGCTGCTCCGCTTCCCCGCCATCCACGGAGACAAGGTGGCCTTCACCTATGGGGGCGATCTGTGGACCGCCCCGGTCACCGGCGGTGCGGCCACGCGCCTGACCGCCCACCCGGGCCTGGAGCTGTTCGCGAAGTTCAGCCCCGATGGCCAGTGGATCGCCTTCACGGGTCAGTACGACGGCGATGAGCAGGTCTACGTGATCCCCAGCGTTGGTGGCATTCCGCGTCAGCTCACCTTCGATCCGGCGGCGGGTCCGTTGCCGCCGCGAGGTGGTTACGACCACCAGGTGGTGGGCTGGACACCGGATGGTTCCAGCGTGTTGTTCCGGGCGGGTACCGACGCCGACGGCGTCCTGAGCCGCACGGCACTCTACACCGTGGCCCTGACGGGTGGCCTGCCGATGAAGCTGCCCATGCCCACGGCCGGCCCCGGCTCCTACTCTCCGGACGGCAAGCGCATCGCCTATACGCCCATGTTCCGGGACTTCCGCCACTGGAAGCGCTACCAGGGCGGCTGGGCGCAGGACCTCTACCTCTTCGATCTGGCCACACACCAGCAGAAGAGGATCGCCGCCAGCAAGCGCACCAAGCGTGACCCCATGTGGATCGGCGATCAGGTGTACTTCGCCTCGGACCGCGACGGCACCCTGAACCTCTATTCGGTGGAGCCCGCCACGGACACCGTGAAGCAGCTCACCTTCCAGAAGACCTGGGACGTGCGCTGGCCCTCCAGCGACCGCCAGTCGCGCATTGTCTATGAACTGAACGGCGAGCTGCGCGTGTTCAATGTTCGGGACGGCAGCGACCGCGGCATCTCCATCTCCGTGCCCACCGATGGCGGTGCTTCCCGGCCCACCCGGATCAGCGTGGAAAAGAACATTGAAAGCTACACGCTGTCCCCCAAGGGGGAACGGGCCCTCTTCGTGGCCCGGGGCGACGTGTTCACCGTGCCCGTCGAGAAGGGCCCCGTGCGCAACCTGACCAACAGCTCCGGCGCCCACGATAAGGACGCCCGCTGGTCGCCGGACGGCAAGCGGATCGCCTTCATCTCGGACCTCAGTGGCGAGGACCAGCTCTACCTCGTGGATCAGGACGGGAAGGGCAAGGCCGAAGCGCTGACCTCCGGGCTGGCGGCGCAGTTGTTCGCCCCGAACTGGGCGCCCGACGGGAAACACCTGGCCTTCACGGACAAGGACGGCGTCATCTACGTGGTGGGCGTGGCGGACCGGAAGCTTGTCAAGGCCGCCAAGGATCCCCTGGGCCGGGTGAGCGATCTGGCCTGGGCGCCGGACGGGCAGTTCCTCTCCTTCTCCCTCGCGAACCTGAACGGCACCCGCAGCCTCCATGTCTGGGGCCTGGCGGACCAGCAGCTGCATCGGCTCACGGGCGAGCTGTTCACTGTCACCGATCCGGCCTGGGATCTGGACGGGAAGTACCTCTACGTCCTCAGCCGGCGCGACTACGCGCCCCAGATCAGCAATCTCGAGTTCGACTTTGCGGGCAACCGGAACGTGGACGTGATCGCCTTCAGCCTGCGCCGGGACGTGGCGCATCCCTTCCCGCCGGAAAGCGACGAGGTGGGCGCGGCTGACAAGAAGGAGCTGGGGGAGAAGAAGGAGGGCGGCGAGAAGAAGCCCGAGGCCAAGGGGACCGTGGCCCTGCGCATCGACTGGGACGGGTTCGAGCAGCGCGGCACCCGCGTGCCCATTCCCGCCGACAACCTGGGCGGCCTGGACGCCATCCGCGGCTTCCTGCTCTACACCAAGGCCGCGCCCTTCGTGTACGGCGAAGCCAATGGCCGCCGGAGCGGCGGCAGCAGCCTCTGGATGTTCGATCTGAAAAAGCGCCAGGAAAGCGAGCTGCTGCCGGACGTCTCTGGCTGGACCCTCAGCCAGGACGGCAGCAAGGTCCTCGCCCGCACCGGGCAGGGACCGACCGTGTCCTACCAGCTGATCGACGCAAAGGCGAAGGGCGCCGAGAAGAAGACCGTCTCGACCAAGGAGCTTTTCGTGGACCGCATTCCCGCCGAGGAGTGGCGCGAGATCTACGACGAGGCCTGGCGGCGGTTCCGGGACTTCTTCTATGTGAAGAACATGCACGGCTACGACTGGAAGGCCCTCCGCGAGCAGTACCGGCCCTGGCTCCAGCACGTCACGCACCGCTCGGACCTGACCTACGTGATCACCGAGCTCATCTCAGAACTGAATATCGGCCACACCTACACGGAGGGCGGCGATTACGTTCTGCCCGAACGCGCCAAGGTGGGCCTGCCCGGCGCCCGCATTGAACTGGATGTCGCCGCGGGCCGCTACCGGCTCGCCCACATCTACCGGGGCCACAACGAGGAACCCAAGTACCGCAGCCCGTTGACGGAAGTGGGCGTGGATGCCCGGGAGGGCGACTACATCCTCGCCATCGACGGCGTGGAGCTGAAGGCGGACGAAAGCCCTTATCGCCTGCTGCGCCACAAGACCTTCGCCGTGACTCTCACCTTGAACGCCAAGCCCAGCTTCGAGGGTGCCCGGCAGGTGACCTACCGGCCCATCGAGAGCGACGCCAGCCTGCGCTACCTGGACTTCGTGCTGCGCTCGAAGGAGACCGTGGACCGGCTTAGTGGCGGCAAGGTGGGTTACCTCCACCTGCCCGACATGGGCGCCCCCGGGCTCTACGAGTTCATCAAGTGGTACTACCCCCAGATCCGCAAGGAGGGGCTGGTGGTGGACGTCCGCGCCAACGGCGGCGGCAACACCAGCCAGATGTTCCTGGAGCGGCTCGGCAAGAAGCTGCTGGGCACCCGGTTCGGTAACGGCAATGACCATCCCTCCACCTATCCCGGCACGGTCTTCCACGGCCCCATGGTGGCGCTCACCAGTGAGACCAGTGCCAGCGATGGCGACATCTTCCCCTACTACTTCCGAGCGGCGGGCCTTGGCCCCCTCATCGGCAAGCGCACCTGGGGCGGCGTCGTGGGCGGGGGCAACCTGCCGCTGATCGATGGCGGGAGCGTTTTTGTGCCGCGCTCCGGAACCAACGCGCCCTCCGGCGAATGGATCATCGAGGGCGAGGGCGTGACGCCTGACATCGAAGTGGAGGACGATCCCATTTCGCTGCAGTCCGGTCACGACCTGCAATTGGAACGGGGCGTCCAGGAGGTGCTCAAGCGCATGGTCGAGCAGCCGATGGTCCTGCCCAAGCGTCCGGCCGATCCGGTGAAGACGAAGTAGTCGCGTTGCAAGGCACCGGAATTATCCCGGTGCTTATCAGAGATAGCGAGGGTCGGCGCCGAATGGTTCCGACCCTCGTCAATTGAGGCTTTTTTGCCTTGGTGGTCCGACCATCCCCGGCTACTGTTCTTGGCAGTTGATCCGGAGGTAGACAATGTTCCTTGGTGCCCTTGCGGCTACCCTGCCGCTTATCGTTCTGCTCATCGGCATCCCGCTGATGATGAAGCCCGCCGCGAAGGTGGCACCCGTCGCCTGGTTGGTGACCGTGCTCACGGCCATCCTCGTCTTCCACTTCCCGGTGAAGGTGACCCTGCTGGCGGCCCTCCAGGGCGGCCTCACGGGCCTCTTCCCGATCATGTACATTCCGTTCGGCGCACTGGTCGTCTACAACGTGCTGAAGGTGACGGGCTGGATGGACAAGATGCAGGGGGCCATGGCCAGCCTGACCATCGATCGCCGTGCCCAGGCCCTGCTCATTGCCTTCGGCTTTGGTGCCTTCCTGGAAGGCATCTGCGGCTTCGGTGCCCCCGTGGCCATTCCCGCCAGCATCCTCATCGGCCTGGGCTACAACCCCATGATGGCCGCCCTGGTGTGCCTCGTGGCCAACACAGGCCCCGTGCCCTTCGGTTCCCTTGCCATCCCCACCGTGACCTTGGCCAAGACCACGGGTCTGGACCTCATGAAGCTCTCCCAGATGACCGGTCGCTTCATGGCACCCCTGGCCATGATCATGGCCTTCGCCACCGTGTACGCCATGTCCAAGTCCAAGGGCCTGAGGGGCGCTCTGGGCGTCATCCTGGTGGCGGGCCTCAGCTTCTCCATTACCGAATTCCTGGTTTCCAACTTCATCGGCCCGGACCTGGTTTCCGTGTTGGGCGGCCTCGCCTGTCTCATCGCCACGGCCATCTACCTGAAGTCCCAGAAGCATGCCCAGCCCTGGCTCTTCGAGGGTGATGCCCCGGTGGACAACGCGCCCAAGGAATTCCACTTCAAGGAACTGTTCCTGTCCTGGCTGCCCTACCTGTTGCTGGCGGTGCTCGTCATCGCCGTGAACCTGCCCAAGACCAAGCCCCTCTTCGCCGGCGCCGCCGCCGGTTGGCACTGGGCCGTCCTCAAGACCCAGATCTACAACCCGAACAAGATCTACGCCTTCACCTGGCTGCAGACCCCCGGCACCATCATGCTCATCGCTGGCGCCATCGCCTTCCCCTTCATGGGCATCAAGTACTCCGTGATGGGCGAGCAGGTCGGCAAGACCTTCAAGCAGATGATCCCCTCCTTCATCGCCGTGGCCTGCATCCTCTCCATCGCCGAAGTGATGAACCTCACCCTGCCCATCATCGATCCCAAGACCAAACTGGCGCTCGTGGGCGAGCTGGCCACCAAGCAGATCTCCATGGTGGCCACCATGGCCAATGGCCTCATCGCCCTGGTGAGCCAGCATGTCTATCCGCTGCTGAGCCCCCTCTTCGGCACCATCGGTGTGTTCCTCACGGGCAGCAACACTTCGGCCAACGCCCTGTTCGGCAACCTGCAGAAGCTCACAGCCCAGGGCATGGGCCTCTCCGACATCCTCATGGCTTCGGCCGGCAGCGCGGGCGCCTCTGCGGGCAAGATGATCTCGCCCCAGAGCATCGTCATCGCCGCCGCCGCCGTGGGCCTGGCCGGCAAGGAAGGCCTCATCATGCGGCAGACGATCAAGTACACGATCCCCTACGTGATCCTGCTGGCCCTCATGACCTGGGGCTTTGCCTTCATGTTCCCGGGACTCGTACCGTAAGGACTTTGAATAGAGGTGGACAGGATTGACAGGATGAAATGATGGATTAACAGGATTCAAGAAGGAAAACGGTTTTTAATCCTGTTCATCCTTCTTTCCAATCCTGTTAATCCTGTCTCCGCTTTCCCCTTGTCGCTTTTGGAAGGATGATTCCATGCGCATCATCGTGGCTCCGGATTCTTTCAAGGGCAGTGTGTCGGCCCTCGGCGTGGCGGAAGCCATGGAACGCGGCATCCTGGCCGTGTTCCCGGAGGCGGAAGTCATCAAGGTGCCCATCGCCGATGGCGGCGAGGGCACCGTCGAGGCCCTGGTGGCTGCCACAGGCGGGCGCGTGCTGCATGCGGATGTGCGCGGGCCCCTGGGCGACACGGTCTCCGCCCACTGGGGCATCTCCGGCGACGGCGCCACGGCCTTCCTCGAAATGGCCGCGGCCTCGGGCCTGCCCCGGGTGCCCAAGGAGCAGCGGGATCCGCGGATCACCTCGACCTACGGTACCGGTGAATTGATGAAGGCCGCCCTTGATGCCGGATTACGCAAGCTCGTCATCGGCATTGGCGGCAGCGCCACCAACGACGGTGGCACGGGCATGGCCAGGGCCCTGGGCGTGCGCTTTCTGGATGCCAATGAGCACGATCTGCCCGAGGGCGGGGCCGCCCTGGCACGCCTGGCCCACATCGACCTCTCGGGCCTGGACCCGCGCCTTCTGGAAACCTCCATCCTGGTGGCCTGCGACGTGGACAATCCCCTCTGCGGGCCCCGCGGCGCCTCTGCCGTGTACGGCCCCCAGAAGGGCGCCACGCCGGACATGGTCCAGGAACTCGACACGGCCCTCGGGGTCTTCGCCGGCATCGCTGCGACCGCCACGGGCCGCGACGTCGCGCTGCTCTCGGGGGCCGGCGCCGCCGGTGGCCTGGGCGCGGGTTTGCTCTTCTTCACGCCAGCGAACCTGCGACCTGGCGTTTCCATCGTGCTGGAGACCACGGGCTTCGATTCCCTGGCTGAAGGCGCGGATCTGGTCATCACCGGCGAGGGCCGCACGGACTTCCAGACGGCCATGGGCAAGGCCCCCGTGGGCGTGGCGGCTGTGGCCAAACGCCATGGTGTGCCCGTCATCTGCCTTTCGGGCGGCCTGGGCGACGGTGCGGATGACGTGCTGGCCCACGGCATCGACGCCCTGGCCGCCACCGTGCCCCAGCCCATGACCCTGGAGGCCTGCATGGCCGAGGGTGCGGTGCTGGTGGAGGCCGCGGCCAGACGACTCTGCCAGGCCCTGGAAGTGGGACGAGCGCTGCCCCGGTGAATTCCTAAAGGCCTTCCTGCGGGGAGGCTTCGGCCTCGTGCGTCAGGGCGAGGCTCCGTTCGGCATAATCGTGAAAGCACTGCCCAGGCTCCGTGAGCTCGAGCCGGTTCCCGACGCGGTTGAAGAGCGCGGACCCACGAGGCATTGCGGACCCCCCGATCAGTGATCCCGATCCAGGGATCGAAAAGAAACGCTGGTTTCTTGGGAGCAGAGAAGGGAAATTAGAGTTCCAGGCGGCGATCAGCACTTCCCCGTGAACCAAGGCAAGACCCGGGG
Source organism: Holophagales bacterium (assembly GCA_038236735.1). Taxonomy (GTDB): domain Bacteria; phylum Acidobacteriota; class Holophagae; order Holophagales; family Holophagaceae; genus Geothrix. The sequence continues at coordinate 9,258 of JBBRZL010000006.1, forward strand.
CATCGGTCCGGCTTCCTGAAGCACCGCAACGGAATGTCCACTCAGTCCCTACCCGAACGGCCAAGGGCACCTGAACAAGGGTGCCGCCACCGGAGGCAACGATGACCACCTCTCTCGAATTCCGGAAAGGAATCCAGGCGGATTATCCGGATGTCTATACCCCGGAGGTTCTCCTGGCTCTGGAGGCACTGGCCCCCCTCAACGAGCGCCGCCGCGTGCGCATGGCTGCCCGGACCGCCCGGCGGCAGCAGCGCGCCGACGCGCAGGAGCGGATCACCTTCCTGGACCCCGACTCCCTGATCCCGGGCACTCAGATCACCGTGGCGGACGCCCGCGCCGGGAACTTCGATGGCGCGGTGCTCCCACCCGACCTCGAGCGCCAGTGGATCCAGGGCACCGGCCCGGCCACCAAGCCCCGCTCCGACGTGCGTTCGGGCATCCGCAACGTGGCCTATGCGCTGCTCTCCGGTGCCGATGGCTGGATGTTCGATGGCGAGGACGCCCTGGGCCAGGTGGATACGATGTCGTTGGACAACCACCGCAACCTCAAGCTCGCCATCGCCCGCGATCCGCTGTTCCTGGAGGTGGCCGCGGAGGTCGCCGGGGAGATGAATCGCTGGGCCGAGGGCTTCCTCGGCCACTCGATCATCGCCGATTGGCGCCAACAGCTGGACTTCACCACGGTGATCTACCGCTGCCGGGGCCTCCATCTGGACGACCGGCACATCCGCCTCCATGGCCAGGGCTTCTCCGCCTCCATCGCCGACATGGTGATGTTTGTCGTGAACAACCAGGAACGGCTCCGCGCCGCGGGGCGCAGCCTGGTGCTGTACCTGCCCAAGACCCAGACCGCCGAGGACGCCGCCCTCTGGAACGCCATCATCCTGGCCCTGGAAGGCCACCTGGGCCTGCCCGTGGGCACCATCAAGTGCTATGTGCTGGTGGAGCAGCTCGAGCAGTGCTTCCAGCTCATGGAGATCCGGGCCGCCCTGGCGCCTCACTTCGTGGGCTTCAACACGGGCCGCTGGGACTACATCAATAGCGTGTCGGACGCCCTGGCCTGGGACCAGAGCTTCGTGAATCCCAACATCCAGGTCATCACCATGACCTACGGCTACATGCGGACCTACGAGGACCGCGTGCGCCGGGCCATGAACACGCCGGATCGCAATGGCCGCTGCGCGCTGTGGCAGGGCGGCATGGAACCCAACATCCCCGTGGGCAGCGAGGCTGGCGTGGCCGCGAGCATGGCCCGCGCGGTGGCCGGCGCCGAGCGCGAGCAGCGCGAGGGCGCCTCAGGCAAGTGGGTGGCCCACTGGAAGATGGTCCACATCGTTCGGCCGGTCTGGGAGAAGGTGGGCCAAGCCAACCAGGCGGGCCGCGCCTTTCCCGCACTGACCTACACGCCCGAGGATGCGGCGGGCCTTATGCACCTGGACCCGGCCCCGCGCACCATCGCCGGTGCCCGGGACCTGCTCTCCGTGGCCCTGCAGTACGGCAACGCCTTCCTCCGGGGCTTCCAGGCCGCGGCCCTGAAGCCCGCGGACTTCTTCGGCAATGACGATGTGCTTTACCTCATGGAGGACATGGCCACGGGCGAGATCCGGTTGTCCATTCTCTGGGAGTGGATCCACAAGGGCGCCACCCTCACCGAGGCCGATGCCGCCACCGGCTGCGCGGTCGGCGCCCCCTTTACGCCCGCCCTCTTCGCGCGCCTACTCGAGGAGGAATATGCCAAACTCCGGACGGCCAGCAACCGCGACGTCCACGACGATTCCAAGGACACGACGCTGCCCATCGCCCGGGCCATCGTCCGGACCTACGTCCAGAGCGTCACCAAGGCCCCCTGGTACGTGGACCTGTTGAACCTCAACCTGGGCGTGGCCAGCCTGGCCGAGGCCGAACGGCGCATCGTGCGGTTCCTCACGGCCTTCAAGAAGGATGGGACGCGGTTGACCGAGAATCTGGACTTCTAAGGAAAAGCTGGGACAGGATTAACAGGATGAAGGGCTTGATTAACAGGATTAAAGGCAAACAGGTGTTCTCTTGAATCCTGTTAATCCATCTTTAAATCCTGTTAATCCTGTCTACGCTTTTCGCAGTTCCGCGGCGAACGCCTCGAGCGCCCGGTAGTAGGGATCGATGCTGGGAATGTAGTGGCGTTCGCCGGCGGCGTGGGGGCCGATGCCGGTCTGGCCCCAGACCACGGCCTGGCCGCCGGGCGCGAAGCGCGCCGAGGTGCCGGCGCCCTTGCGGCCAATGCGCACGTCCCCGCCTGCGGCAGTGATGCCCGCGAGCAGGGCCATGAGATAGGGGTTCTCCGGAGCGCAGACCACGCCCGGTTCCCAAGCCGAGGGGAGGAACTCCAGTTCCCGTTCAGATACCAGGGCTTCGATTTCGGCGCGCATTTTGGAGACATCATCCTGGGGGATGGGACGGATCTCCACGCCCAGCGAACCACGGTCCGGCGTGATGTTGTAGATGCCGGGGGTGCCCACCTGGATGTAGGCAAAGCGGGCCAGGGACTGCCAGCCATCGGCGGCCTTCAAGGTCAGGTGCCTGGCGAACAACTCGCGCAGGGCCTCCCGGGCGCTGAGCAGCCGCTCGGTGAGGTCCGTTCCGCCCGCCAGTCCGCTGTGGCCACGGGTGCCATGGGCCACCAGCTCGAACCGCAGCACGCCGCGGTTCTGGGTGCAGACCTCGCCCCAGAGTTCGGTGCCCTTTTCGCCGGTGCGCTCGCCCGCGATGAAGAAGGAGGGTTCATAGTCCCAGTCTGCCTTCAATTCCTTCAGGACGTGAGGCGTGCCCATGGGTTCCAGTTCACCGTTCTCCTCGTTGCCCACCAGTAGCAAGTTCACGGGCGGATAAGGCGGGCCCTTCTTGAGCGTGTCCTTCATCCAGACCAGGTATGTGGAGACCACGGTCTTCATGTCCGCGGCGCCGCGGCCCCAGAGATAGTCGCCTTCGAGCTTCGGTTCGAACTGGCTGTCGTCGGGCTCCGGTTCCACCACGTCGAAGTGGCCGCAGAGCATGGCCGGGGCCTTTTCGCCGCCGGGGAAGTGCGCCAGGATGGCGGGGAAGGGGCCCTGGTTGAAGGTGCGCACGGGCACGCCGTGGTTGCGCAGGTAGTCGTAGATGAAGGTGGCCGCGCGGTGCACTTCCGGCAGCCGTTCCTCGGGGCAGGCGGTGACGCTGGGAATGCGCACCAGGCGCTGGGAGAGGGCCAGCACCTCGGTGGTCTTGTCCGGATACTCCGCGTCCACCAGCGTTTCGCGCCGAGGCCGGAACCGGATGGGGGCCGAGGGGTCGAGATGCACTTCCTCCCGGGCATGCTCCACAAAATCGCGCAGCTTGCCCTCTTCCGCGCCCAGGTCGGCGATGTGGGCGGTAATGATCTCCACGTCGTTGCGCACCTGGCTCTTCCGGGCCTCGGCCAGCTCCACCATCAGGGCGGGCGGCACGATGTCCGAACTGCCCAGCTTGGCCTTCAGGCGCTGGCGGATCTTCTCGGCGGTGCTGGGGGCGCCCCCGGCCAGGTCCCGCAGGGGCTGGAGGTCCTCCCACATGCCCAGCGCCTCGGCCATGGGCCGCAGCTGCTGGAGGGTCCAGTCCAGGAAGCTGCGCAAGGGTACGGGCTTGGCCGTGAGGGGATCCTCGATGACGGCGCGCAGGCCCGACCTGGCGGCCAGTTCCTCATTGCGACGGGCGCGGTTGATGTCCTCGCTGTCGTAGCGGAAGCCCCGGGCGAAGTCGGGATCGGCATAGAAGCGCAACAGGAGCAGGTGCTTCAGGGTGAGGTTGGCGACATCGAGGGCCAGGTCGTGGCAAGGATCGTCCGTGCGCACCTCCACGCGGGCCATGGGCAGGTCGATGCGGGCGAAGAGGTTCTGTCGCTCGATCTGGGCGGCCATGTCCTCCACGTTCCGCGTCTCGCCGGCGGCGAAGAGACCCCGGGCGTAGATGTCGTGCAGCTGGTCGCTGGTGACCTGGATGAGGCGCTCCACGGGCTCCGCCTGGGAGCGGGCGCGCACGGGAATCCAGTTGTTGTTGCCGAAGCGCACCCCGCGCCGCACCAAGTCATAGGACAGGCGCAGGTAGTCCGAGTGGCTGCGGTTGAGGTCTGGCACGTCGAGAGCCGGCGGGTTCGGGAAGGTGAGGTTGCGCACGGACTCAAACGGCGTGAGCCGCACCACGGCCTTGCCCTTCTCCTCCGAGGCCTGCAGAGGCGTGCTGGCGCTGCAGGCGATGAAGAGCGAGGCGAAGGCGCGCATGAGCCGCGTGCCCGTGATGTAGACCTGGTTCTTGTAGTCGTCCAGGTGGGTGTCGCCGCGCTCCCTGGCGGGCAGGTGCATGAAATCCCAGGCCAGCATGGGCTCCGGCAGGCTCAGGTTGGAGTGGGTGCCGGCGGTGGCCAGCTCGGTGCCGTACATCTCGACGCAGCGCTGGAGGTAGCGTCGCTTGGCCAGGTGCCAGGACATGGGCACGCAGTCGGGGCCGATCTCGGGCAGCACGAGCAGGTTGCCGTGCCAGTAGTGGAGCGGCTCCCCGAAGCTCTCCCCGGCCTTGGCCAAAGCATTGATGAGGGCCGCCTCCAGCAGGCGCCCTTCGTATACGGCGCCTTTGGGTGTGTGGTACGGCCGCGTGACCCACTCGATCATCCAGTGGAAGACTTCCAGCTGGTGGTACTCCTCCGTCCAGGGCGACAGCACCTTGGTGCGCAAGTGATCCACGAAGGACATGCGGTCGGGTCCCGTGCCCACGGTGAGCAGGGGACGGAACTGGGGATCCACCAGGTTCCACTCCAGCTCCAGGCCGCAGAGGCCGCCCGTGGGCCGGGTCTCCAGCGCGGTCTGGCGCGCCAGCTGGAACTTCTCGACAAAGGCGTTCAAGTCGAACACTAGGCCTCCAGACCCTTGAGCGCTTCCAGCAGCCGCTCCGCGGCGCCCCGGGTGCGTGCCACGGGGGTGGCGTAGGAGAAACGGATCCAGTCGCCGCCGTAGGGGCTGAAGAAGGCGCCAGGCACCACGGCTACGCCATGATTCTCGGCGAAGTGCTGGCCCAGGGGCTCGCTGTCGGCCCAGCCCTTGGCCTGCAGGCCCGCGGCCACGTTGATGAAGGCGTAATAGCCCTGGCCGATGATGTGGGTGAGGCCCTGCTGTTTGAGGTAATCGCGCAACCAGGCGCGGCTGGCGCGGCAGGGCTCCGCGATGGGTGCGGAGGCCTTCTGGAAGCCTTGTTCATAGGCAGCCATGGCCACGGCCAGGCTGAAAAAGGAGGGGATCACCGTGTGGGAGGCCTGGGCCACGATGGTCTTCACCACTTCGGCATCGGCCAGCAGGTGGCAGTTGCGGATGTTGGACCCGCCCAGGCTCTTGGTGATGCCATCCAGCACCAGGAGGCGCTTGCGGAGCTCAGGCTCGAAGGCGCGCAGCAGCACGTTCACATCGTAGGGCTCGCCATCGCCCACGGCGTGGTACATCCAGTCGAAGAGCACGAAGGCCACGCCGGCTTCCAGCGCCGCCCGGGCCAGGACGATCTGGCGCTCGAGGGTCAGCGTCTGGCCCGTGGGGTTGTCAGGGCTGGTAATGACCAGGCCAGCCACCCTGCGACCGGATTTTGCAGCTTCGGTGACGCAGGCGCGAAGGCCCTCTTCGGAATAGGCCCAACCCTCCTCGGCGCGGCCCGGGGCCCACATCACGTTGGCGCCGATGCCGTACGGGCCCCAGTTGTAGCTGATCCAGGGCACGCGGCTCACCACGATCACGTCACCCTGACGGCCGTGGCCCAGGGCCAGCATCGCCTGGTAGGCCTTCACCAGGCCGTCACGGCCACCCTGGGTGCCGATGACGTTGGCGGTGCCCCAGCCCGTGTCCGGCGCCAGCTTCCAGTAGGTTTCGGCCACGGCCTTGCGGTAGGCGTCGGTGCCGAAGGGCATATCGTAGGCGGTGCCGTGCTGCTTCTGCAGGTCGAAGGCGCGGTCCAGCAGGGCACCAGGCACACCGGGCAGCGAGGCGCCACCATCGCCCTGGCTGGCATCGAAAACCGGCACGCCGGGCTGCTTTTCCTGGAAGACCTTCAGCGACTTGTTGATGAGGAACATGCGCGAGGCGGGAATCGGCGTCAGCCGGCCCAGGTGATCGCTGACGGGCACGAGGTTGACCTCGGGCACTGCGAAGGCGGGGGTTTCCGGTGAGAGAAGGGCAGCCATGAGTCCTCCCGATACAAAAAAGGCCGCCCCTGCGGCAACCCGGGGGCGACAAGCATTGGTTAAGGCTACCAGTTCAACATCCCGGCCCCAAGTTATAGCATCTTATGAATTGATAACTTGTGCTTATGGGTCGACGTCGAGATTGCGGTGAGTGAAGGGCCGGGCATCGGGTCCCGCATAGTCCTCGACCCGTTGGCCCTGGCCGCGCAGCAGGTAGCGGTAGCTGAGCAGGCCCTCGATGCCCACGGGGCCCCGGGCATGGATGCGCCCGGTGCTGATGCCCACTTCGGCGCCGAAGCCATAGCGGAAGCCGTCGGCGAACCGGGTGGAGGCATTGTGGAAGACGCCGGCCGCATCCACCTCGGCCAGGAAGCGGGCCGCCGCTTCGGCATCCTCGGTGACGATGGCCTCGGTGTGGCCGCTGCCATGCAGACGGATGTGGGCCAGGGCCTCATCCAGATCCTCGACGATCTTCAAAGCCAGAATGGGTGCGCCGTACTCTGTGTCCCAGTCCGCCTCAGTGGCCGCGCTCAGGGCAGGCACCAGCGCCAGGCAGGCGGGACAACCGCGTAGCTCGACGCCCCGGGGCACAAGATCCGCCACCAGGGCCGGCAGCAGGCGGGCCGAGGCCCCGCGATGGATGAGCACCGTCTCCACGGCATTGCAGGCGGAGGGGTACTGGAGTTTCCCGTCCCGTACCAGCGCCACGGCCATGGCGGTCTCGGCCGCGGCGTCGAGGTAGACATGACAGATGCCTTCCGAGTGGCCCAGTACTGGGATCCGAGTGGATTCCTGGATGCTCCGCACCAGCGCGTTGGAACCGCGCGGAATCACCAGGTCCACCAAATCCGGGCGCTGCAGCAGAGCCGCCACGGCAGCCCGGTCCGGCAGGCCCTGGACTGCGGTTTCGGTCAGGCCCGTGTCCCGCAGGGCCCGCTGCACCAGGGCCAGCAGCGCGGCATTGGAATGCGTGGCCTCGCTGCCGCCCTTGAGCAGCACCGCATTGCCGCTCTTGAGGGCCAGGGCGCTGATCTGGATGAGGGCATCGGGGCGAGATTCGAAGATGACGCAGAGCACGCCCAGGGGGCAGGCCACCCGGGTGAGCTCGAGGCCCTCGTCCAACTGGCGGCGAAGCTGCATGCGGTGCAGAGGATCGGGCAGGGCGGCCACAGCACGGACGCCCTGGGCCATGGCCGCGAGCTTGGCCGCATCCAGCGTGAGCCGCTGGAGGGACGCAGTGTCGAGGACCTCCCGGGCCGCCTGGAGATCCTCCGCATTGGCCGCGAGTAGGGTCGGTGCCTGACGTTCCAGGGCCTCGGCCAGCCTGGTCAGCACCCTCGAACGCAGTTCCGCAGGGGTGGTCGCCAGCAGGCGTGATGCGCTGCGGGCGGCCAGCGCCATGGCTTGGATCTGGCGGGGGCTGAGGACTTCCGCAGTCATGGCCGACCGCCCTTGGGGGCAGTGGGGAAGAGGGTGCCGATGGGTTCGCCCGCGAGGATGCGGTCAAGCACGTTCACCACCAGGCCCGAAGCCAGCACTACGGGTACGCCGGCCCGGGCGGCCACCCGGGCCGCCTCCACCTTGCTGACCATGCCGCCCCGACCGCGGTCGGAGGAGCCGTCAAGGTTGGCCAGCAGCTCTGCTCCAAAGGGAACTTCGGTCAGTGGGGTCGCCTCGGGATGGATGCCTGGGTTGGCGGTGTGCAGGGCGGTCACGTCCGACAGCAGTATCAGCAGGTCCGCCTCCAGGTGCGTGGCCACCAGGGCCGAAAGATGGTCGTTGTCGCTGAAGATGGGCGTGTGACCCGGATCGGGACGTTCCAGCTCCAGCGTGGACACCGTGTCGTTCTCGTTAAGGACTGGGATGGCGCCCAGCTCCAGCAGGGTCTCCAGGGTGCGCCGGAGATTGGCGTGGCGGATGGGATCGGCGAAGTCGTCCTCCGTGAGCAGCACCTGGGCGGCGCAGAGGCCCATGCGGGCGAAGCCCTCCTGATAGATGGACATGAGCTGGCCCTGGCCGGCGGCAGCGCAGGCCTGCTTCTGGGAGAGCCCTTCCGGCTGGATACCAAGTTGGCGCGCGCCCAAGCCCACGGCGCCCGAGGACACCAGCAGCGGTTGGGCACCTTGGCGCCGCAGGGCAGCCACGCTTTCCATGAGGCCGTAGAGGCGGCTCAGGGCCGGCCGACCTTCGGCATCCAGCACCACCTGGGTGCCCAGTTTCAGCACGATGCGCCTGGCCTGGGATAGGCCCAGACGCTGCCTTTGCACGGTGGATGCTGCCCCAGGTTGGTTCATGGACACCTGCCTAAAGAAAAACCCCCGAGCGTTTGCATCGGGGGTGGGAGATCGGAGCCTGCTGCTAGATCAGATCCCTGTCCACCCGGCCACCGGAGTGGCATGGCTAGGGCGCGGGTTGAGATTCTGGAAAGTCATCATGATGCCGTCAGTGTGGAGGGAAGTGTCTTCTGGTGCAAGAGCCTGTGAGGACAAGGGTGGTCTGGACCCACCCGAGACCCTGGTGGAGTCCAACTTCGGCAGCGGTCACCATGGGCTCAGGATTCCACTAACCCGAAAGCCGCCTTCAAACGAAGCCAGCCAAATGTCTCGATCGGGCGTTCTGAAGGGGGCATTAAGCTTTGCGGAATACCCAAGAACCAGTCATGGACGTCGTAGGATCCCCCAAAGCCTATTGGAACTTGGGCCCTCTGGACTGGCGTCTGCTGGGTTTGCTGGTGGGCCTCAAGCTGCTGATCCACATCCTGTCCAGCCATGCCTACGGCTACTTCAGGGATGAACTCTACTTCCTGGATTGCGCGCGCCACCTGGGCTGGGGCTATGTGGATGACGCACCCCTGATCGCTGGGTATGCGAAGGTCGCCCTACTGCTGGGAGGTTCCCTGCCGGCGGTGCGCCTGCTGCCGGCGTTGGCGGGTGCCGCCATGGTGGGCCTGAGCATGGCCCTGGCGCGGCAGATGGGGGGCGGCCGGTTCGCCCAGGCGCTCGCGGGACTTTGCGTGCTGGGCGTGCCTGTGTTCCTCGGCATGGACAGCATCCTCTGCGTGGGCGCCTTCGAGCCGCTGTTCTGGATGGGTTGCGTCGTGGTGCTCATCGAGGTCGTGCGCACCGGCAACTCCCGGCTCTGGCTCTGGTTCGGTGTGCTGGCCGGACTGGGCCTTGAGAACAAATACGCCATGCTGGTCTTCGGGTTGGCGGCGCTCATCGCCATCCTGCTGACGTCCCTGCGCCGGGAGTTGGGCAAGCCCTGGCTCTGGGCCGCGGGATTTATTGCGTTGCTGATGTTCCTGCCCACGCTGCTCTGGCAGGTCCGCCACGGCTATCCGCTGGTGGAGGACATGGCGAACATCCGGCACCTGGGCAAGAACGTGGTGCTGGGTCCCTGGGCTTTCATCCGCCAGCAGATCCAGATCCTGAATCCCCTGCTGTTTCCCATTTGGTTCGCAGGGCTCTGGTCGCTGCTGTTCGGACGCCTGTCTCGGCTTCGGGTGCTGGGTCTCCTTTACCTGGGCATGCTGGCAATGATGATGGGGCTCCACGCCAAGGACTACTACCTGGCCGCCAGCTACCCCATGCTCTTTGCGGCCGGCGCCGTGGCCGTGGAGGACTGGCTGGCCCGGCGGGCCTGGAGCCGCGGTCGTGGCTGGCCCAAGGCGGTGCTGCTCTCGGCCATCGTTGCGGTGACGGCGGTGCTCATCCCCGCGCTGCTCCCCTTTCTGTCACCAAGCAAGCTATTGGCCTACCAGCAGGCCATTGGGATGAAGCCTGCCAGGCTGGAGGTGAGCCATGACGGTCCCCTGGAACAGCGGCTGGGTGACCAGTTCGGCTGGCCTGAACTCGCGGATGAGGTGGCCCGTGTCTACCATGGGCTCTCGCCGGAGGAGCAGGCCAACACGGCCATTTACGCTGCCAACTACGGCGAGGCCGGCGCCATCAATCATCTGGGGCCCGCTAGGGGACTTCCAGCCACCCTCTGCGCGCACCAGGCGCACTCCCTGTGGGGAGCACCGGCGCGGGACTATGCCATTTATATTTGCCTGGGCTGCGATGAAGGGCTTTCAAGGGTCTTCGAATCGGTCGAGGTCGTCGCCGTCCATCACCATCTTTGGGGGATGGCCGAGGAAAACCGCCCCATCTACTTGTGTCGAAAACCCAAGCTTTCCATCCGGGCGATGTGGCCCAAACTGAGGCACTGGGACTGACACGAATCAGGCCTGGGCGGCAGCTTGCAAGGCTTCCCACAAGGCTTCCACATGCCGCCGCTCAGTGGACTCGGCGCCGATGCTCACGCGGAGCATCTGCTTCCCTTTGAGCAGCGAGGGTGTGAGGTAGGCCCTGCCGCCCTCGTTGATGCGGCGGGCGATCTGGAGGTTGTGGGCGGCCAGGGCAGCGTCGTCGAGGCCCGGCCGGAAGTATCTGATGCACACGGTCTGCAGGGGCACGGGGGCCAGACGCTCCCAGTCAGGAGCGGCGTCCACCTGCTCCTTCAGCCACTGAGCGTTTTCCAGATCCCGGCGCAGGCGGGCCTGCAGGCCTTCCACCCCCATGTCCATGAGGTAGAACCAGAGCTTGAGGGCGCGGAAGCGGCGGCCCAGCTGAATGTGCCAGTCGCGGAAGTTGCTCACCTGGCCGTCCTGGGCGGTGCGCAGGTAGCTGGGGTTGGTGCTCATGACCCGGATGAGGTGCTGGGGGTCGCGCACGTAGTAGGCGCTGAGGTCGAAGCCCACGCCCATCCACTTGTGGGGGTTGAAGACCAGGCTGTCGGCGCGCTCCACGCCCGCCCACATCCAGCGGCACTCGGGCAGCACCATGGCCGTGCCCGCCAGGGCCGCATCCACGTGCAGCCACAGGCCGTGCTGCTCGGCGAGGTCCGCCATGGCCGCCACGGGATCCAGCGCCGTGGTGCCCGTGGTGCCCACGGCGGCCACCAGGGCACAGGGCCGCAGACCGATCTCCACATCCTTCTCGATGGCTGCTGTCAGCAGATCGAGGCGGATGGCATGGTGGTCATCCGTGGGAATCAGGCGTAAGAAACTCCGTCCGAAGCCCGCCAGTAGCGCAGCCTTTTCGATGGAGCTGTGGCCCTGGTCGCTGGCATAGACCACCAGCGGCGCTTCGCCGCTTTGGAGGCCCTCGGCGTTCTGGGCATAGCCCGAGCCTTTTTCCCGGGCGCAGAGCAGCGCCGTGAAGGTAGCGGTACTGGCGGTGTCGTGGATGACTCCCGTGAAGGTGGGGCCCAGGCCCACCATCTGCCGCAGCCAGTCCATGACCACTTCTTCCACTTCGGTGGCCGCCGGACTGGTCTGCCAGCTCATGCCCTGGGCGCCGATGCCCGCAGTAGCAAGGTCGCCCAGGATCGAGGCGTAACTGGTGTTGCTGGGGAAGTAGGCGAAAAAGGAGGGGTGATTCCAATGGGTGATGCCGGGTAGCACGTCCCGCTCCAGAGCCGCCAGGGCCGCGTCCATGCGGCCACCCTGCTGGGGCGGATGATCCGGGAAGGCCGCCCGGACCTCGCCGGGCTGCACCTGGCTCATGACCGGCAGGCGCTCCAGGCCTTCGCGATAGTCCGCGATCCAGTCCACGAGTTGGTAGCCGAGGCGGCGGAAGTCGTTGTGGTCCATGGCGAACATTGTGCCGGAAGCAGGGCCAGATCGCTGCTAGGGAAAAGCAGGGCGGGTCAGTCTTCGGCTGGGTCGGGTTCGAAGCGGAGAAGGTCTCCGGGCTGGCAGTTCAGCTCCCGGCAGAGGGCCTCCAGGGTGGAAAACCGGATGGCCTTGGCCTTGCCCGTCTTGAGGATGGACAGGTTGGGCGGCGTCACATCCACGCGCTCCGCCAGCTCGCCCAGCTTCAGCTTGCGTTGGGCGAGTACCACGTCGAGGGTCACGATGATGGGCATGGGTGTGTCCTCAGATGACCAGTTCCTGTTCCGATTTCAATCGGAAGCCCTCGTCCAGAACATGGGCCACCAGCAGCGTGATTCCCCCAAAGAACAGTCCTTCCAGTGAAGAATTGACCACGAACTTCCAGGGGTGGATCACTTGAGCGGTCAGTGCCTTGGTCACTGCCGCCAGACCCCAGAACATGAGGAGCCCAACGGGCGCCCCCGCCACCTGGATCCAACCCAGAAATCGCACCAGCCGCACGCTCTCGTGAGAGAACGCAGTGCCCCCTTCAAACTCGTGCAGCAAGCGGATGAGGGCACCCAGTGACAGAACCGCGGTGCTAAGGCTGACGGCAATCAGGCCCCAAACGTAGGAACGGAGCAGGCCACCCACATGACCCGAGTTGAACCGGAAGCCATCCACATCCAGCAGCCGCAACAGGTGATTGGCGCCATCCAGCGCAAAGCCATCGAGGAAGACCAGCCCTGGAGAAAAGACCAGGATCAATAGGCATAGCCAAAGCAGCCCCGAGGCAAAGCGGCGCAAGGCGCGACTGAGGCGTTGGGTGCGGTTCATGAGTCCCTCCTGTGTGTTCCAAATGTAGAAGGGCTATTTTGACTGTCAATATTGAAATATTGAAAAACGATAAAAAAATAGTGATCATCAATGTTTCACACATTTCAAACTGAGGGCACCTTCGTCTCCTTGTATTCCATCTTTGAAATCATAAAATGATTTCAAAGATGGCCCACCCATGCGTACGAGGATCAACCAACAATGTTCAGCACCACACTCCGCCTCGACGACGACCTGGCCAGCTTCCTTCGCGTGGCGGCGGAGGCTGAGGATCAGAGCGTGAATGGTTGGCTTGTCGAGCTGCTGCGGCGGGAACAAGTGGCGATGGCCCGGCGAAAACTGGCCACGGATTGGGTCGCCTATGCCAAGGACGCCGAGGCGCAGAACGTGGCTTACGCCTTCAGGGCCCAGGCCGAAGTGGCGGTGGAGACGGTTGCCGAGCCGAGGCGGCGCAGCTACCGGGCACGGAAGGCCAAATGACCGGGGAACAGTTGCCTCACTGCAGCCGGGGCGAGATCTGGCTGCTGGACTGGTATCCCCGTCGCGGTTCGGAGCAGGGTGGATTCCGGCCCGGCATCATCATCCAGTCCGACCTCGGCAACCATGCGATCGGCGCCCGCACCACCATCGTGGTTCCGCTCACCACCGAGGGCCGCGCCTATGCCTTCTACGTGCCCGTCCCGAAGGCCAAGGACAACGGCCTCCCCGCCGACTCCTGGGCCAACGCCACCCAGGTTTTCACCGTAGACAAATCCCGGCTTGCAAAGCGGCTCGGTAGGGCTACCCAGGGGCAGATGAATGCCTTGGCCCTGGTCATCCAGGCTGTTCTTGATTTCTAGCAAATTCGCACAGAGATTTTGCTAGTGATGCCCAGCGGCAACTGCCGCAAGCACCGACACCGGCTTGAAGAACTGCACCTTGCCGCTGGCCAGGTTGTAGAGGGCGGGCACCACCCAGATCTTCTCGGTACCGGCTCCGCCGGTACGCGAGACAAACGAAAACTCTCGGTACCGGCTCCGCCGGTACGCGAGACAAACGAAAACTCTCGGTACCGGCTCCGCCGGTACCGAGTCATACGGAAACCTGGTGTCTTGGCGGTGAATGCCTTTTCTCCCAATTTGAACGCGACTTGGCATATCCGGATCAAGCATCCAGGCGCTGGCCCACGGACAAAGTTCAAGGCTACTCGTAGCGAAGGGCTTCAATCGGATCCTGCTTGGCGGCCTTCAAAGCAGACCACAGCCCGAAGATCAGTCCGATGGTCGTGCTGACGCCAAAGCCGAGGCCGATGCTCCAGAGCGGCGCAGAGGCCGGAAAGTCGAAGACCAGCCGCACCAGCATGGCGATACCCAGGCCCACGGCGATGCCAATGGCCCCGCCCACACCAGTGAGGGTGATGGCTTCCACCAGGAACTGGGTGGCGATGTCTTTGCGGGTGGCGCCCAGGGCCTTGCGCACGCCGATCTCGCGGGTGCGCTCGGTGACGCTCACCAGCATGATGTTCATCACGCCCACGCCGCCCACCAGCAGCGCAATGCCAGCGATGAGAATCATGGCCCCGGCAATGCCACCGGTGATGGCCTTGAAGGTCTCCAGCTGGCCTTCACTGGTGAAGATGGCGAAATCATTGGGATCCTTGGCCTTCAGGCCCCGGCGGGTGCGCAGGATTGCCACACCCTGGTCGGTCATGGCCTGGATCTGGTTGGGGTCCGCGGGCACCGTGGCGATGTGGAGGGTGTCCCCGTTGCTGTTCTTCACGTCGGGAAACATCTCGTCGAAGGTGCTGAAGGGGATGAGCACGATGTTGTCGGCGCTGCCGCCCAGGAAGGAGCCCCGCTTGTCCAGCAGGCCCACGACCCGGAAGGCAATGCCGTTGATGAGCAGTTCTTGGTTGATGGGATCCCGATGGAACCAGAGGGCCTCGGCCACGTCCGGGCCGATGACCGTCGTCCGTGCAGCGTGGGAGACATCCGCGTCCACGAAGAACCGGCCGTCGGATATTGCGGCGTTGTTTCCGGGAGCGTAATCGGGCACCACGCCAGCCAGGGTGGGGCCGTTGGCCTCTTTGCCTTTGCGATTCTTGAAGGTCGTCGAGGCGGCCAGGGTCGGAATGTTCAGGTAGCGTTCGGGGCTGACGGCCGCCGCCAGGGTGTTGAGGCGTTTCAGGGCCCGGGCATCTTCCAGGGTGAGGTCGCGGCGCTTGCGCTGTTCCTCGGGCGGTCCCGTGGGCCCGCCGCCGAAGCGCGGCTCGTACTTCTGGTACTGCACCAGCGTGGTCCCGAAGCTGGAGAAGGCGCCCGTGATGGCATCGTTGAACCCGGCCACGAAGCTCACCATGGCGATCACCGTGGCCACGCCTGAGACGATGCCAAGGAGGGTCAGGAAGCTGCGTAACCGCTGGACGAGGATGGAGCGGAAGGCGAAGCGGATGTTCTCGACCCACATGTTGCGGAGGGCCGAACGGGAGCGGGTGGAGGCCATCTCAGCTCTCCTACTCAGCCCGGAGGGCGTCGATGACAGGCAGGTTGGCCGCCCGCCGCGCGGGGAGGAAGCCGGCCAGGAGGCCCACCACCGTGGAAAGGCCCACGCCCATGCAGACGATCCCCACCGTGATCTGGGCCGGGAAGCCGGTGATGGTCTTCACCAGAAGCGCCGCAGTGCCCCCCAGCACGACTCCGACGAAGCCGCCGGCCATGGAGAGCAGTGCGGCCTCCAGGAGGAACTGTCGCTGGATGTCGCGCTTCCGGGCGCCGAGCGCCATGCGCACGCCGATCTCCTGGGTGCGCTCGGCCACGCTCACCAGCATGATGTTCATGATGACGATGCCGCCCACGCCCAGGGAGACCGAGGCGATGAGGGTGAGCAGAACGAAGGTGGCGGTGCTGATCTGGCGCCAGAGTTCCTGCAGCTGGTCCTGGGTGAGAAAGCCCACGGGATCGGGGTTCCGCCAGGGCGTGTGGCGCATGGCGCGGAGGTAGGCCCGGGTCTCGTCCACGGAGGCGTCCAGGCCCTCGACGCCGCCCCGGGCCTTGATGAAGTAGTCGAGGGGATCGTTGGGCGCAAAGAAGTTCTTGCGGAAGACCTGGAAGGGGATGATTACCAGCTGATCGCGGTTCACGCCCAGCCCCTTGCCCTCCTTCGGCATGTGCCCGATCACGCGGAAGGGGAGGCCCCGGACCAACAGCATCCGCCCCAAGGGATCCTGGTTCGGGAAGATCTCCGACTTGATGTCGGCCCCAATGACGGCTACGTTCTGGGCGGCCTCATCTTCGGCTTCCGTGAAGAAGCGGCCATTGCCACCGGTGTCGAGGTTCAGGACCTGGGCGAAGCTGGCGGTGCTGCCCACGACGAAGGTATCCGCCAGGCGATGCGTACCGTAACTGACGGGGAGCGTCTTGACCGAACGGGTGGCAGTCATGGCCGCGTGGGCGAGCACCCCGCTGCTGATGCGCTGGTATTCCTCCCAAGTAAGCTGGGGCCGCTTGATGGCCTGGAGGAACTCCTCGCGGCTGCGGATGATGCCAAAGCGGGTGACCACGTACATGTCCGGGGCGAGGACGATGATCTTCTCCTGAACGTAGGTGTTCAGGCCCGTGATGATGCCCACCACGCCCACGATGGTGGTGACGCCAATGATGATGCCCAGCAGGGTGAGGAAGCTGCGGAGCTTGTGGGCCCGAATGGCCCGGAGGGCCGCGCGGAGCAGCTCTTCGTAGGACATGGGGGGCTAGCCTTTCTTGTCGTCCTTCTTCTTGCTCTTGTCCACCCGCACCTGCTCGCCACCCTTCAGGTCGCGCAGCACCCGGAAGGGGCCGGTGATGACCGTTTCCCCACCCTTGAGGCCGCCCAGGATCTCCACGTTGAGATCGCCCAGCAGGCCGGTCTGGACCGCCAGGAACTTAGTTTTCCCCTTGTCACCGAAGAGCCAGACGCCCTCTTCGTCCCTCGGCGCGCCCGGCTTGAGGACCTCACCCGGCTTGGCCTTGATCTCGCGGGTCACCAGGGACTGGATGGGAATGGCCAGCACCTGGTCGCGGCTGCCGGTGAAGATGTCGGCCTGGGCCGAAAGACCTGGCTTGATGGTGAGGGGGGGATTCTTGATCCACACCTTCACCTTGAACTTGATGGCTTCGTTGGCGCTGGCCTTCAGAATGGGGCTCCCGGCGACTTCCGTGACCTCGCCGTCGAAGGTCTGGTTCGGATAGGCGTCGATGCGCACCTGGGCCTTCTGGGCCAGCTTCACCGTGGGGATGGAAGCCTCATCCACCTCCATCTCGGCCTCCACCCTGCTCATGTCGGAGACGGTGAGCAGGACGGTGCCGGCCTGGTTCTGGATGCCGGGTACGGCGGTCTCGCCCAGTTCGATGCGGCGGGCGGTCACCACGCCATCCATGGGGGCGGAGATGGTGGAAAAGCCCAGTCCCACGTGGGACTGGTTCACGTTGGCTTTGGCCTGGTCTGCACGGCGGCGGGCCGTCTCCTCGGCCGCCTTGGCCGTATCAAAGGCCGTCTTCGCCCGTTCGAAATCAGCGGTGGAAATGATACCCGCCGCCCGATTGGCCTTCGCCCGATCCAGGTCGGCCTTGGCCTGGGTCAGGGTGGCCGTGGTCGAGATGAGATCCGACTGGGTGGCCTGGAGGTTGGCCTGCATGGCGTCTGCATTCGCCCGGGCGCTGCGCGGATCGATCTCCATGAGGAATTGCCCCTTGGTGACCCGGTCGCCTTCCTTGACGGCCAACCGGGTGACCTGGCCCATGATGTTGGCCGAAATATCGGCCTTGGTCACCGCCTGGATCTTGCCGTTGGCACTCACTTTTGACTGGAGGTTCTCCCGGCCGACGGTAGCCACCTGGACGCCAAGGCCATGATCCTGCGTAGCGGCGATGCTCAACCCGACGATCAGGATGACCGCCAGACCTCCACCAAGGATCCACATCTGCTTGCGCTTCATGTCAAAGGCCTCCCAATAGGGCTAGGTAAGCTTCGCACATCGACGCATGTAGTTTAGTGACCACCTTTGCGGGAAAGAAAAATCCGTGAACACGGTTAGTGTCTTCCAACCCCGCGGCCTGGCGGCCCGCATGGAATGGCAGCGCCGGTGGTCACCTGGTCTTGCTGAAGGGATGCTCGAAGCTCAGGTAGAAGAAAATGGCCTTTTCGCCTCGGCTGGCGCCCACGCCGATGGGCACAGCGATGCCCGGCACAACCTGAAGCCCGCTGGGAAAGTTGTAGGCCCAACGAATGCCAGGACTCAGGAAGCTGGCGGTCTGGGTTTGGGTCTGGTCCCAACCGATCACCGCCTGGCTGCGGGTGTGGACGAATTCCAGCATGACGTTGAAGCGCGGGGCCACAAGCCAGATGAAGCTCTGCCCCATGGTCAGGTCCTGGGTGTTCGCCTTTTCACCGAGGGTGTTACAGGAATTCGGGGTCCGGGTGGCGCCGAAGTTGGAGTGGGCCACCAGTGACTCGCCCAGGACCCAGCTGACGGGAAGCATGACCTGAAGCCCGACGGCGCCCCGGCCATTGCCGGTCTTCTCATCGCCGGTGGGCAGCAGTAGGGTGAGCCGGGGCGAGATGGCCACCTTCGCCTCGCCATCGCCGAGCAACTGATAGCGGTAGTTCAGGGCGATATCGCCCATGGCCGACTTCCCGTCGAGAGAGCTGTTGAGTCGTTGCCAAGGCAGGGTGTAGCTGAGCTGGTGGGTCAGTCCTCCCACCGGCCATTCCTGGGTGAAGGTGTAGAGCCAATCCTTGGTGTCCTGATTGCGGGTAAAGGTGCTGATGTGCTGCACCACCCCGGCCTCCTGGTTGTAGGCCTCCTCCACGAGGAACGAGTTGTCCTGGATGGGACCTTCCTTCTTCTCAGGCCTCTCCTGGGCCGTCAGGGACACGGCCAGGAGGAGAGCGGGCAGGATGCGCCGAAGGAGGGAGAAAGTCGGTGTCTTCATGAAAAATGATATTGAGTCTCACCAATGGATCATTCAAGACCTTCAGGTTTAGAAGTGACCTTCATCACCAGAGACCCTGGACCTCGGGTTCTTGAGCCGGGCGCTGTCCACCGTCTGAAAGAGGTCGGCCTGCTCAAGGGAAGTGCGGCACCGTGGGATCTGGATACTTAGTGATACGATGGTCCGTCCTTTCGACCCCTCAGGAGAATTCATGACATCCCGATCCCTGGTCCTTTCCCTACTGGCCCTGTCCCTGGCCGGTGCCTCCCTGCGGGCCGAAGAGGGCATGTGGACCTTCGACAACCTGCCCACCAAGAAGATCTCGGAGAAGTTCGGCTGGGCCCCCGATCAGGCCTGGCTGGACCATGTGCGTCTGTCCTCTCTGCGCTTCCCCGGCGGTTCCGGCTCCTTCGTCAGCAGGGAGGGCCTGGTGCTCACCAACCACCACGTGGGCCGCGGCTGGATCCAGCGCGTGAGCAGCAAGGAGGCCGATCTCGTGAAGAACGGCTTCGCCGCCACCACTCGCGAGCAGGAGATCAAGGTGCCCGGTCTCGAGGTGATGACGCTCATGGCCACGGACAACGTCACGGGCCGCCTGGCCAAGGCTGTGAAGGCCGGGCTCTCCGACAAGGAGGTCGCCAAGGCGCAGGAAGTCGAGATCGAGAAGATCAAGCAGGAGATGCAGCAGAAGAGCGGCCTCACCTGCGAGCACGTGACCCTCTACCAGGGCGGCGAGCACTGGATCTACAGCTACAAGAAGCACACCGACGTGCGCCTGGTCTTCGCGCCCGAGATGCAGATCGCCTTCTTCGGCGGCGACTTCGACAATTTCACCTTCCCCCGCCACAACCTGGACTTCTCCATCTTCCGGGTCTACGAGAACGGCCAGCCCTATCAGCCCAAGGATTTCCTGCACTGGACGCAGACGGGCCTCAAGGCTGGCGACCTCACCTTCGTGACCGGCCACCCGGGCCGCACCAGCCGCCAGGACACCCTGGCCCAGATGGTCTACTCCCGCGACTTCGCCATTCCCATGCGCCTCAAGGGGCTGGAGCGCCGCAAGGGGACCCTGGTGGAATACGCCAAGACCTCCCCCGAGGCAGCCCGCCAGGTCAACACCCAGATCTTCGGCATGGAGAACAGCATCAAGGCCATCACTGGCTACTGGTCGGGCCTGAAGGACAAGGAGGCCATGGCCCGCATTGCGGCCGCGGAGAAGGACCTGCGCGCCAAGGTGGTCAAGGATCCCAAGCTCACTGCTTCCGCCGGCGAAAGCTGGGCCAAGATCGAGCTGGCCACGGTCCTGGCCAAGGGCCTCTCCAAGGAGAGCCTCAACGTGGGCACGGCCAACTCCACCCTGCTGGGCTACGCCCTGACCCTGGTGCGCATCGCCGATGAGGAGGCTAAGCCCAGCGAGAAGCGCCTGCCCGAGTACAGCGACGCGAACCTGAAGACCGCCAAGACCCGGCTCGGCGTGCCAGCCCCCTACTACAAGGAGCAGGAAGTCTTCCTCTTCACCAAGGGCCTCGAAGAAGCCGCCAGGGAGTTGGGACCTCAGCACCGCTACGTGAAGGCCATGCTAGGTGGCAAGGCCGCCGCTGAGGTGGCCAAGGCCGCCGTGGAAGGTTCCAGGCTCGGCGATCCCGAAGCTCGCAAGGCCCTGCTGGCCGGGGGCCAGAAGGCCATTGCCGACAGCAAGGATCCGATGATTGCCCTGGCCAAGAAGCTGGATCCCATCGCCCGGGAGCTCCGCAAGAAGATGGAGGACCAGGTGACCAGTGTGATCACCGAGCAGGGGAGCCGCATCGCCAAGGCCCGCTTCGCCATCTACGGCAAGAACACCTATCCCGACGCCACCTTCACCCTGCGCCTCTCCTACGGCGCCGTGGCCGAGTACAAGGGCAATGGCACCCTCATCCAGCCCTTCACCACCTTTGGTGGCCTCTTCGACCGCTACGACAGCTGGGGCGGCAATGAGGCCAAGGCCCACGACGGTGCCTGGGCCCTGCCGCAGCGCTGGGTGGACAAGCGCGGTGCCCTGAGCGCCTCGGTGCCCTTCAACTTCGTTCACAAGGTGGACATCATCGGCGGCAACTCCGGTTCGCCCGTCATCGACAAGAAGGGCGAGCTGGTGGGGCTCATCTTCGATGGCAACATCGAAAGCCTGCCGGGCAACTACTTCTACGACGAGGCCGTCAATCGTGGCGTCTCGGTGGATGCCCGGGCCATCGTCCATGCCCTGGACAAAGTCTACGGTGCCACCGGCCTCGTGGCCGAACTGACAGGTAAGTAAACCGAACACACCAGCCAAAGGGGGCCCCGATGGGGCCCCCTTTTTGGGAGCACCCATGCGCCTCTCCGCCCTCGCCCTCCTGCTCGCCCTGCCCGTGCTGCGCGCGGACGAGGGCATGTGGACCTTCGACAACATCCCCGTCCAGAAGATCAAGGCGAAGTACGGCGTGGAGCTCAATGCCGCCTGGCTGAAGAACCTCCAGCTGGCCACAGTGCGGTTCCCCGGTGGCACAGGTGCCTTCGTGAGCCGGGAGGGTCTGGTCATCACCAACCATCACGTGGGCCGGAGCGCCATCAGCCAAGTGTCCAGCGCCAAGGCCGATCTCGTGAAAGACGGCTTTGTGGCGGCCTCCCACGCCCAGGAGATCAAGGTGCCCGGGCTCGAGTTGATGCTGCTCGTGGCCATGGAGGATGTGACCATGCGGGTGAACGGCGCGATCAAACCCGGCACCGCGGACAAGGATGCCCTCACGGCGCGGCGCAACGCCCTGGCCGACCTGCGCAAGACCGAGGAGGCCAGGACAGGCCTCACCTGCGAGCCCGTGACGCTCTACCAGGGCGGCGAGTACTGGCTCTACAGCTACCGGAAGTTTACGGACGTGCGCCTGGTCGCCGCGCCGGAGCTGCAGGTGGCGGCTTTTGGCGGCGACCCCGACAACTACACCTACCCACGCTGGAATCTCGACTTCTCGCTATTCCGAGTCTACGAAAATGACCGGCCCTATCGGCCCGAGGCCATCCTGCCCTTCAGTGCCAAGGGCATCGGTATGGACGAGCTGACCTTCATCTCGGGCCATCCCGGCACCACGTTCCGCCAGCAGACCCACGCCCAGATGGTTTATGCCCGCGACATCGGCATTCCCCACCAGCTGCAGGCGATGGCCCGCCAGAAGGTGGCCCTGCAGCAGCTTTCGGCCACCTCGCCCGAAAACCACCGCCTCGCGGCTGATGCCATCTACGGCATCGAGAATGGCTTCAAGCGCCTCAGCGGCCAGCTGCTGGGCCTCGCCAAGGCGGAGAACCTCCGCAAGGTGGAAGTCGCCGAAGCGGCGCTGAAGGCCGCCGTTGCCAAGGATCCCGCCTTGCAGGCGCGGGTCGGCGGCAGCTGGGACCAGGTGGCTCTGGCCGTGGCGCGCCAGCAGGCGTTGCTGAAACAAGCCAGTCTGGTGGGCTCCGGCCGCGTCGCCCTGCTGGGCCACGCCTTGACCCTGGTCCGTCTGGCGGAAGAGGCCTCCAAACCTTCCGCCGAGCGGCTCACGGAATTCAGTGACGGCAACCTCAAGGCCACCAAGGCTCGCCTGTTGGCCCCGCGGCCCGTGCAGAAACCCATCGACCAGACGCTGCTCACCGTGGCCCTGCAGGAGGCCCTGGACCAGCTGGGTGCCGACCACCCCTTCGTGAAGGCCATGCTGGGTGGCCAGACGGCGGCGGCCGTGGCCAAGGCCGCCGTGGCGGGCACGCAGCTTGACGATCCGGCAGTGCGCAAGCTGCTGGCGGAAGCCGGCCGCGCGGCTCTCTCCGCCAGCACCGACCCGATGCTCCTCCTGGCGAAGAAGCTCGACCCCTTCAATCGTGCCACGCGCAAAGCCATGGAGGACGAGGTCACCAGCGTGTTCAACGAGCATGGCGGCCGCATCGCCGAGGCCCGCTTCAAGGTCTTCGGCAAGGCCGTCTACCCGGACGCCACCTTCACCTTGCGCCTGGGTTATGGCCCCGTGGCGACCTACTCAAACGGCACCGGCACCAAGGCCCAGCCCTTCACTACTTTCATGGGCATGTATGACCGGTACCTGGGCTGGGGTGGCAACGCCGCCGCCGCCGAAGGGGGCGCCTGGACCCTGCCCCAGCGCTGGCTGGACCGGCAGTCGAAGCTGGACCTGACCACGCCCTTCAACTTCATCTACGCCTGCGACACCGTGGGCGGCAACAGCGGCAGCCCGGTGGTGAACGTAAAGGGCGAGTTCGTGGGCATCAACTTCGACAGCGTCTACGAAGGGCAGGGCGGCTACTACGTCTATGATGCCGACACCAAGCGCGCCGTGGCCACGGATGCCCGGGCGATCCTGGAGGCGCTCCGCAAGATCATGGATGCGGATCAGGTTGTGGCCGAGCTGACCGGGAAGTGAAAAAGCCGAATCTTTCTTTTCTTGGGTGATTCATGGACCTCTATTTCTCGTGCTCATTGACCGGCGGTCGCCGGGACCAGCCGGTCTACGGGGCAATGGTGGCGCATCTGCAGGCCCTTGGTCATCGGGTCTTGACGGCGCACCTGGCTGCCGAGGCCGCTATAGACGAGGACGGCGGGCTACCGGCGGAGGAAGTCTTCGAGCGGGACACAGCCTGGCTTCGGGACTGCGGTGCCGTCATCGCCGAAGTGAGCACGCCTTCCCATGGTGTGGGTTTCGAGGTCGCCTATGCGCTGGAGCGGGGCAAGCCCGTGCTCTGCCTGGCACGGGAGGGCGTGCGCATCAGCAAGATGCTCACGGGCATCCGGCAAACCGGATTTGCTTTTCATACCTATCAGAACCAGGACGAAGCCTTCGTGCATCTGGAGGTTTTCCTGGGGCGATAGTTGGGCGATCACTCCTGGCGGACGCCGGTCGGACACTCCGAACCCCGCTCGAGTGGCAAGTTTGATGAACCCGCGAGGAGAGCCAATGGAACCAGAAGAGTCTCTCCTGCTGCCACTGCCCATGGAAGATCCGGAGCGCTACCCAGGCTTCTGGCCACGGTTGGGGAAGACGCTGCTGCTTGCCTTCAAGCAGCCCTCGGCGTTCTTTACGAGGATTCCATACGGGGAGGGAATCAGGATTCCACTTGGGTTCGCCCTCCTCCTGAGCGTGCCGATCTACCTGTTTCTTTGCCTTTACCCGATCATGATCGGGGTGATGGGGCTCATGACCCGATTTGGTCCAGTTCCTGGTCCAGAGCCTCCCTTCCACTGGATTGCCCTGGGCTGCATGGGGGGCATCCTTGTGCTGCCCCTGTTCCAGATCCTGGCCATCTTTATATCGGGGCTGATCCAGTGCCTTTGTCTCCGGGTGTGGGGTGTCCACGATCCCGACATCCCCTTCAGGCAAGACATGAGGGCCTGGATCTATGCCCATGGGTTCCTGGGAATGGCGGCATGGACACCGCTGGGTCCCATCGCGATGCTGGGGGTCATGATCGTGGCGGGCATCGGGTATGCCCGAATGCATCGGGTTCCGACCTGGAAGGGGGTGGCAGCGACCCTCTCGCATGTCGGAGGGGTGCTCTTTGGTCTTCTGGCCGCTTTGGTTCTTTTCCTGGCGTTGGTGAACTCGAAGACCAATTGGAACCAGGTCCGGCCCATTCCGGCTAAACGTGTGGACGCTCTCAAGGTACTTCCCGGCATGCTGCCTGAAACCGTCATGACGCTGCATGTGGACCAGGCGCGAGTCACCCTGAACGCGCTTGCCCGGTCAGGCCATACGCCTGAGATCGCGGTGCAGCAGTTTCTCACTGCGCTTCCAATAACTTACGCCCCTGGTATCAACCCGTATTCCCAGAATGGGACCGCATTCTGCCTGGGTGCGCCCACGGAAATGGGTCAGGTTGGTCTCACGCCGCTCCATGATTTCAACGACCCGATCACCCATTACAGATTCAAGGCGGGAGTCTCCATCGAGGCATGGACGAAGGAAGGGCGGACCCGGCGGTTCGTGACATTCTGAGGCCATGGCTTGGGTGGGTCGACTCCGACCCCCACTTGGCAGATGCGAACTGGCATCCAGCAGGCTGGCCTCGTCAGCGGGGGGAGCCATGGCTTCGCGCGCATTCCGCGCGATACTGAGGTCAACAATCCGCAGGAGGACGCCATGAGCGGCCCAGGCACCACCCGTCGTGATCTCTTCAAGCTCGGCGCCGCCACCGCTGCAGGGCTCATTGCGACGCGATTGGGCGCGGTGGGTTCCCATGAGCCTGCAGTGCTGAAGCCTTCGTCGACAGCGCCCATCAACCCCGCCACCGCGGCTGCCATGCCCACCCGCAACCTGGGCCGTACCGGCCACCTCGTGGGGCTGTTCAGCCTCGGGGGCCAGGCTGCCCTCGAGCAGCCCGCCAACGAGCAGGTGGCCGTCCCCATCATCGAGCGGGCCCTGGACCTGGGCGTGAACTACCTGGATACCTCGGCCCGGTACGGCGGGGAGGCCCGCTGGAGCGAGCAGTACTTCGGGCAGGTCATGAAGCGGCGGCGCGGCGAGGCCTTCCTCGCCACCAAGACCCACGACCGTACGGCGGACGGTTCCCTGCGCCTGCTGGAGACCTCCCTGAGGCTGCTCCAGACCGATCACGTGGATCTCTGGCAGCTGCATGCCATGAGCACCCTGCAGGATGTGGAAGCTGTCTGCGCCAAAGGCGGCGCGCTCGAAGCCTTCCTGAAAGCCAGGGACCAGAAACTGGTGCGCTTCCTGGGCCTCAGCGGCCACACGGATCCCGATGTGCTGGCTGAGGCCATCCGGCGCTTCCCCTTCGACACGGTGCTCATGGCCTTCAACGCCGCCGACACCTGGCACCTGCCTTTCAAAAAGACCCTGCTGCCCCTGGCCATCGAGAAGGAGATGGGCATCATCGGCATGAAGATCCCCGCCCGGGGCCGCCTCCTCGAGGGCGTCCCGCCGCCGCCCCCGGACAAGCAGCGCGGCACCGCCCGGCATGACCGGCCCGGCACCCTCACCATGCAGGAGGCCATGCGCTACACCCTGAGCCACCCGGTGAGCACCGTCATCATCGGGGTGGACACCATCGCCCAACTCGAAGAGAACGTCCGCATCGCCCGGGAATTCTTGCCACTGAATGGTTTTCAGTTGGAGGCAGTGGAACAAAAAGTGAAACCCGTCTCCGGCCAGGCCTCCTGGTACAAACGCGACGCCCCGGCGAATCCACCGAAGTGAAAGAAGGATTAGCCACGGATGAACACAGATGAACACAGAGAAAAGCTGATGAATATTTAGCAAGATGAAGAGTGAACAGGCACATGCTTTTCACCCCACAACCCCGCCAGGAACCCGAAGCGAACAAGCAGCGACCTGGCGTCATTGGGGTTTGCCCAATTTAAAATCAGGCGTCTCCGTCCCCTCATTACCAGGAGTCCGTCATGCCACTTCGTACTCAGTGCCTCCTGATTGGTCTTACTCTGTGTGCGGTGATTTCATGTCAACCAGCTCATGTGATCGCGACGATCGATAAGGGGTATCCTCCCGAGGCGAGAACCCACCTCGTTGGTGAGACAATTTGGCTCGAAGTCAAAGCGCCATTGGTTTCTGGCGTTGAGTCTTGGCAAGCGACCTTCACTGACGGCATCCCAGATGGATTCACTACAAAGGCAGAATCGCGCGAAACCGTTTTTTCATGGATCGTACCAAAGGAACGTATCACTTGGTTTGGTACCTCTGGATATGACATGAACTTGGTATCCGGTGAACACACAAGAAAGCTGAATATTCGTGTCATAAACAACTCGGCGAACGTTTCAAGATGGGTCATTACAATTATTCCAAAGTAGTTCACATGCCAACTCTCCATTCAACCCGGACCCCGCCGGTATTGCCTTCCGCTCTCTCTCAGCCTCTCCCTTCCTCGACTTCGCTCAGCGCGTCGGTGCAGGCGGGGCCGGTTGGATTCATCCGCTAGGGATCTCACCATGAATCCACTCTGGAAACGGCTGGCGACCATCGGGGCAACCCTATCAATCGTCGCAACGTTATTCAATCTGTATTGCATCCTCAATTTCGGTGAAGACACCACGTCAGCGCTGACCTTGGTTACAGTGTCCCTGTTTTGTATTGCTGCGTATGGTTTCTGGCTGTGGTCTTCCTTGATGCTCGCAAAACAATTCAATTTGAAGCGATGGCCACTTTGGCTAATGCCCATTCACCCATTGTTCTCCATTCTTGTTTACTGGGCAGTAAACCGTCGGGCCCTTCTTGATGATCGCCCAAACCCATAGCCCGACTCTGGCATCAGTCGCGAACATCTGTTCGGCAACCCCAGGGCCGGTTTCCGTCCTTCCTTAATTCTCATCGGTGTTCCATTTTTGCTTTTTCACTGTTCCCTACAGCGTTGGGTATAGGTCCGGCCGCCGGTCCTTCAGTGCCGGAAACCGCTCCCGCCAGGCGCGCAGCCGGGCCAGGTCGATGTCCCCGACCACCAGCCCCTCGTTGGCATCCCCCGCAGCGACCACCTCGCCGAAGCAGTCGTGGATGGCCGAGCGGCCGGGGTAGTCGAGGCCCAGGGCATCTTGGCCCACGCGGTTGACACCGCAGACAGCCAGCTGGTTCTCGATGGCGCGGGCGGCCAGCAGGGTGGACCAGGCGGAGATCCGCCGAGCGGGCCAGTTGGCGGGCACGAAGACGATTTCGGCGCCCTTGGCCGCCAAGGCCCGGAAGGGCTCGGGGAAGCGCAGGTCGTAACAGATCTGCAGGCCGCAGGGGATGCCGTCGATGTCGAAGACGGGACACTCGGTGCCCCCGGTGTAGTGCAGGTTCTCCTCGCCATAGGAAAAGGGATGGAGCTTCCGGTAGATCGCGACCAGCGAGCCATCAGGTGCGATGACGAAGACCGCGTTGTGGGGATGGGGAGCGTGGGCTTCCACCGCGGAACCCACGATGTAGAGACCGAACTCCCGCGACAGCGCCGAAAGCGCCTTGGTGGTCGGACCGGGGAGGGCTTCCGCGAAGGGCTCCGGGGCCATGGTGAAGCCCAAGGTGAAGAGTTCCGGGAATACCGCCACCCGGGCCCCGGCGGCGGCGGCCTGGTTGATCCAGCCGCGGGCCCGGGCGAGGTTTGCGGCTGGGTCCTGCCAGACTGTGTCCTGCTGGATGAGGGCGACGCAGAGGGAAGTCGACATGCCCTGATCCTACCTGGAACATACCCGGCCTTGCGCAGCCGGGGCTCCGTTGCAATGCTCATGACCATGTCCTGGATGCGGCCTCTCTTCCATCTGCGGGCCAGGATCACCCTCCTGGTCGTCTCGGTGCTTGTCTTGGTGCTGGTGGTGACCGGTGTCATGGTGAACTGGAAGATTGAGCAGCAAACCCGAGAATCCCTCACCCAGAAGATGGTGCTGCTGTCCCGGGCCGCTGCGGAAGCCGATCCGGTGATCAAGGGCCTGCAGGGCCAGCGCCCCGCTGCCACCGTGCAGGCCTACGCGGAGCGCCTGCGCCTGGACACCCGCGTGGACTACGTGACGGTCATGGACATGCGGGAGCTCCGCCTCTCCCACCCGAACCCGGCCCAGATCGGGGCCCGCTTTGCGGGCGGCGACGAGGCGGACGTTTTCAAAGGCCGGTCCTATGTTTCTGCGGCCCGCGGCACCCTCGGCCTCTCCTTGCGGGCCTTTACGCCGGTGCGCGATCCGGAGGATGGCCACCAGATCGGCGCCGTGGCGGTGGGCATCCTGGTGACGGGGCTGGACCGCTCTGTCATCAGCATGCGCAAGCGGGTGGGCCTGGGCGTTTTAATCGGCTTCTGCGCGGGCATCCTGGGGGCCATGTACGTGGCGGGGCGCATCAAGGGGATCCTTCTGGGCATGGAGCCTGCCGAGATCGCCACCCTGCTGCAACAGCGCAGCGCCCTGCTGCAGTCCGTACGGGAGGGCATCATCGCCGTGGACCGCGACTTGACCATCACTCTCGTCAACGAGGAGGCTGCGCGCCTCTTCGGCCTGGGCGGCATCCACGGGAACCTGGTAGGTTGCTGCCACGACGACGTGATTCCGCTCCGGGGCATGCGCGCCGTGGTGGAGACCGGCGAGCCCCAGTACGACCAGGAGGGCGACATCAACGGGCTGAAGATCCTCACCAGCCGGGTGCCCGTGCTGGTGGATGGGCAGATCGCCGGGGCCGTGGCCACCTTCCGGGACAAGACCGAGGTGAGCCGCCTGGCCGAACAGCTCACGGGCGTGCGCCACTTCGCCGACGCCCTGCGGGCCCAGACCCATGAGTTCATGAACAAGCTGCACGTGATCCTGGGACTGGTGAAGCTGGGCGAGCACGAGCGGCTGAAGGAGTACGTGGTCGGTATTGCCGAGCGGCTGGATGACGAGGTGGGCTACGTGCTGCAGCGGGTCAAGGACCCGGTGGTGGCAGGCTTCCTCCTGGCGCGCTTTTCCGCCGCCCGGGAGCGGGCCATCCTCCTGACGCTCGATCCGGAGACGGCGGTGCCCAGGTGCCCCGGCGAGTCGGAGTCGAATGACATTGTCACCATCGTGGGCAACCTGCTGGAGAACGCAGTGGAGGCCCTGCAGGATGCTCCGGTCCGGGAGATCCGCCTGGGCCTATGGCACGAGGACGTGTGGCTCCACCTCTCCGTGGCGGACAGCGGGCCGGGCCTGCCCGAAGCCCTGCGCGAGCGGCTGTTCGAGCGGGGCTTCTCCACCAAGGGGGAGAACCGGGGCTTCGGCCTCTGGCGGGCCGCCCGTACCGTCGAGGCACGAGGGGGCCGCCTCCAGGCTCGAAACGGCGAAAGCGGCGGGGCGGTCTTTGATGCCTCCATCCGCCTCTTCCCCAGTGAGGAGCCCGCATGATCCGCGTGGTGCTGGTGGACGACGAACCCATGGTGGCGGAGCTCAACCGCATCTATGTGGAGCGAGTGCCGGACTTCATGGTGGTGGCCTCCGCCCGCAGCGCCGAGGAGGGGCTGCAGGCCCTGAAGGCCCAGCCCGTGGACCTGCTGCTCCTGGACATCTTCATGGCGGGCCAGACCGGCATGGACCTCATGGCCGAGATCCGGGCGTTGAACCTCGATGTGGACGTCATCTTCGTCACTGCCGCCCGGGACGCCAAGACCATCGGCAAGGCCCTCAAGCTGGGGGCCGTGGATTACCTCATCAAGCCCTTTGAGTTCGAGCGGCTCCAGCAGGCCCTGGAGGGCTACCGTGCCACCCATCGCATGGTCCACCGGGAGCAGTCCCTAAACCAGATCGAGCTGGATGCAGCCCTCAGCCGGAAGCTCCGGGAGGTGCCGGGTGAGGCGGACCTGCCCAAGGGCCTGGACCGCGCCACCCTTGCACGGATCTGCCAGGCCATCCTGGGCCTGCCCAGGGAAACCCCCTGGTTCAGCTCCGAGGAGCTCGCGGGGCAGGTGGGCATCAGCCGCGTCTCCGTGCGCAAGTACCTGGAATTCCTCAATGGGCGGAAGCTGCTGAGGATGGAACCCAGCTATGGCGGCATGGGTCGGCCGGTGCACCGGTTCTGCCTGCAGCAGGCGCGGGTGGAGGATCTGCGGCACTTCCTTTAGTTCCTAAAGTCTTAATCAACTTCCGAAACCCACGGGTGTTCTGACCTCCGTAGCAGCATTGGTTAAACACCCGGAGGTCATGTGAACAATCCCACTGCCTTGGCAGCCCTGACTGGACGAGCGGGCGGCTGCTCGCGGAACCCCTGCGCAGGCCCACCCGCCTAGGGGGGCTCCTGCCCATCCCTCGATTTCCTGACACACATCACCCATTCACCTGAAAGGAAGCACCCCATGTTTAAGCGTTTTGCATCGAAGTTGTATAACTGGGTCGCGCTCATGATCATCCTTGGCGCGATCCTGGGGCATTTCTATCCCATCGTCGCCGTGAAGATGCAGCCTTTCGCCGACGGCTTCATCAACCTCATCAAGATGCTCATCCCACCGGTGATCCTGTGCAGCGTGGTGCTGGGGATCGCGGGCTCCGGCAGCATCAAGAAGGCGGGCCGGGTGGGCGGGAAGGCCCTGCTCTACTTCGAGATCGTCAGCACCTTTGCGCTGGTCATTGGCATGGCCATGGCCAACCTGTTCGGACCCGGCCGGAGTTTCCACGCCGATCCGTCCAAGCTGGACCCCAAGCTTGTGGCCAGCTACGTCTCCCAGGCGCAGCACATGACCCTTTCAGAGCACCTGCTGAAGATGATTCCGAAGACCATGTTCAGTGCCTTCACAGATGGCGACATCCTCCAGGTGCTGCTGATCTCGGTGCTGCTGGGCTTTTCCGTGGCTGCCCTGGACGACAAGTACAAGGCGCCCCTCATTGGTGTGCTGGAGAACGTCAGCAAGATGTTCTTCGGCGTCATGCACCAGATCCTGTACCTGGCGCCCCTGGGCGCCGGCGCGGCCATCGCGTTCACCATCGGCAAGTTCGGCCTGCGCTCGCTGGTGCCCATGGCCCAGCTCATCGTGCTCTTCTACGCGACCTGCGCGGTCTTCGTGTTCGTCATCCTGGGGGGCATCGCCAGGATCGCCGGGTTCAACATTTTCCGGGTGCTGATGTATATCAAGAGCGAGCTTCTGCTGGTGCTGGCCACCAGTTCTTCTGAGTCGGCGTTGATCCCGCTCATGGAGAAGATGGAGAACCTGGGGTTGTCGAAGTCCATCGTCGGGCTGGTCATCCCCACCGGGTATTCGTTCAATCTGGATGGCACGAACATCTACATGACCTTGGCCTCGCTCTTCATCGCGCAGGCGCTGGGCATCGAGCTGACTTTCAGCCAGCAGTTGGGGATCCTGGTGGTGGCCATGATCACCAGCAAGGGCGCGGCCGGTGTCACGGGGTCGGGCTTCATCACCCTGGCCGCCACCCTGGCGGTGGTGCCGGGCATTCCCGTGGCCGGCATGGCGCTCATCCTGGGCATCGACAAGTTCATGTCCGAGGCGCGGGCCATCACCAACCACATCGGCAACTGCACCGCGGCCGTGGTCCTGGCCATCTGGGAGAAGGAACTGGATTGGGACAAGTTCCGCGAAGGCCTGAAGAAGGGCAGCACGGGCAGCATCTGATCGCGACCGACAGAGGTCAGAAGGGAAGGGCCCGGGTTCAACCACCCGGGCCCTTCTGCATCAGCGGAAGCGCACGGGATCAAGCAGCCCCTGGTTCGTGGATTGCAGGAAGGCGGCGGCCGCCAGGGCCCCCACGGCGAGGCCGGTGGTCATGCCGTGACCGCCCAGGCCTGCAGACCAGAAGAGGCGCGGGTTCCAGGGATCCCAGCCGAGCACGAAGTGGCGGTCCGGCGCGAAGGTGCGCAGGCCCGTCCAATAGCGCGTGACCGGGCGCTCCGCCAGGTGGGGTGCCAGCTCGCGCAGGCTGGCGTAGAGGCCATCCAGGACGGCCGCATCCGTATCCGGCTGGCGGCCGCGGGGGGGCAGGGGCACGACAGCCTCCTCGCAGGGGCACATGAGCAGGCCGCCGCTTTCGGGCCGCAGGTAGAAGGGCCGGTCCACCCACCAGGCCCAGGGCTCGCCCTGGGGATGGGCGGCACCACTCCACACCAGGGAACGGCGCAGAGGGGTGAACGGAATCTGGGAACCC